>CAYLJE010000067.1:0-13339 GCA_964383915.1 uncultured Rikenellaceae bacterium | reverse complement strand
TTATAACTTTTTTGCTAATGTAGCATTTTCCATTAAATTCGTGGTAGAACCAAAATAAAAAGTCATTCGTATAATACCCAGTCTATTCAAAAGTAATGAGATATAACGGAGCAAGGGGGAGTTGAATCCTGTGCGTGCATACGCTGTTGTTTACGGTGGGTTTCTATAAACGATGTGCCTGTATGCCGAGTATGGGCGACCTCAAAACATTAAACCCCTTATTGTTCTCCGGCTTTTGCCTGTTCCCAAAGTGTTTCCATTTCTTCCCGGCTCATATCCGCCAGGGGTTTCCCATTTTTTTTACCGGTTTTTTCCATTTGTTGAAAACGCCGGATAAATTTTCTATTGCTTCTTTCAAGGGCAATATCCGGGTCCACATCATAGAGGCGGGCAGCATTGATAATGGTAAATAACAGGTCTCCGAATTCGGTCTCCAGCTTTTCCTGTGGCCCGGCATTACGAGTGTTTGTAATCTGTTCCCGGACCTCCAGGATTTCTTCATCGAGTTTATCCCATATTTCTTTCCTGTTTCTCCAGTCGAATCCTATGCCACTAACTTTTTCCTGGATACGCAGTGCTTTAACCATGGAAGGTAAAGAGGAAGGGACTCCGGAGAGTACTGACCCTTTTTTATTGTTTTTCTCTTTGAGTTTCAGATGTTCCCAGTTATCAAGGACCTGTGCGGCAGTAGATGCTTTTACCTCACCGTAAACATGTGGATGGCGGTATATTAGTTTCTCACACAATGCGTTAATCATCTCGGAGAGGGTGAAAGCATTTTCTTCCCGGGCCAGACGGGCATAAAATACGATATGTAGCAGAAGATCACCTGTTTCTATTTTGATCTCCTCTCTGTCTTTTTTTACGATGGCCTCGGCCAGCTCATAGGCTTCTTCGATAGTTAGTTTGCGCAGACTCTCGAAAGTCTGTTCGCGATCCCAGGGGCATTTCTCACGCAGGTCATCCATGATATGTACCAGTCTGTTAAAAGCCTGCAGATAATCCGGTAATTCCTGTTTAGTCATAAATAGAATAATATTAATCTTTAAATCTGATGCGTATGGAAGAATTATTTTCCAGTCCCAGCAGCTCGGCTGCATTTCCGTGGGAGATAGCTATCTCCAACAGTTCCAGAGAATTGAACAAAGCCAGGATATCCCCGGGCGGGGTATCATAATAATGTTTGTTGATACGGGAAATGCGGTAAAGGCTACTGCCAGTACCCGGATAAATCTCAAAAGGCCGTCTTTTCCCGAACCTTTCAAATATTTCCCGTGTGATATTGGTAATGGTATTGCCATATGAATCGACATATATGACCATCCCGGCAATAATTCCTTCATCTATGGCAGCACGGACAGGATTGGTTACCTTAATTTTGTCTTCTGCTTTCCCGATATCGTCAGGTTTTTTACCGGATGCCAGAGCACAGGCGATGGGAACAAAATAATCCAGAAACGGGAACAGAGAGTCTTTCTTTTCTGATGTAATCCTGAATATTTTTTCAGGTCCATCAGGGAAAACCATCCCGGCCATGCCCGAATCAGCCATGATGAAATAGTGTCCCCGGTGTTGGATCAGTAACGTATTCTTTTTCCCTTCTGCCATAACACCCACGAGGTGGATGGTTCCTTCCGGGAAGTGAGGATAGGTATTACGTAAGATGAAGGCAGCTTTTTGTATATTGAAGGAGGGGATATCATGAGCGATATCCACTATACGGGCATCAGGACACAAATTGAGTATCCGTCCTTTGACGGCTCCGGCATAATAATCCTTCTGATGCCAATCGGTGATTAATGTAATTATGTTCATCGGCATAAAAAGTAACAAAAAATTATGAACATCCTGAAAAAATAGCCTTATTTTGCAAAAGCAAATGTAATAATTCTCTGAGACCTATATGTCAGAAAAGATTATATATTTAGAAGGCATTGATCCTATGATATTGTATGGCATTCATAATGTTGCCATAGAGCGAATTAGTAAGGCGTTTCCCAAACTTAAGGTTATTGCCCGGGGAAGTGAGATAAAAGTGGTGGGTGAGGAAAAGGAAATTCTCCGTTTTGAAGAGAAAATCAGAGAAATACTTGACTTTATACATCATCACAATGCCCTGAGCGACGAGGATCTGGGGGATCTGTTAAATCCCGGAGTCTCATCTTCGAAAATCAGAACAGACGAAGGGGATCCCATCATCTTCGGTGTTGACGGACAACCAATCAGGGCACGTACGGTTAATCAGGCAAGACTGGTAAAAGAAGAAAACCGGAGTGATCTGATCCTGGCTATCGGACCTGCCGGAACAGGTAAGACTTATACAGCCATTGCACTGGCTGTACATGCCCTGAAAAATAAAACGGTACGCCGTATCGTTCTGACACGTCCGGCAGTGGAAGCGGGAGAACACCTGGGGTTTTTGCCGGGTGATATGCGGGATAAACTGGACCCTTATTTACAGCCGCTATATGATGCGCTCCGCGATATGATACCGTATAAAAAGCTGGCTACCTACCTCGAGGATGAAACCATCCAGATTGCCCCGCTTGCTTTTATGCGGGGTCGTACCCTGGAGAATGCATTCGTAATCCTTGATGAAGGGCAGAACGCTACCGTCAACCAGTTGAAAATGTTCCTTACGCGCATGGGATTAAATTCTAAATTTATTGTTACGGGAGATGTTACACAGATTGATCTGCCTGTGAAAAGGAACTCCGGACTGTTACAGGCTATGCAAATACTTGAGGGCATCGAAGGGATATCCATCATCCGCTTCGGAAGGGAAGATATTGTCCGTCATCCTCTGGTGAAAGATATTGTGGATGCTTATGATAAAGAAAATAATCGAAACGCTGAGAATGACCTGGGAAACAAATTACAATAAGTGATGGAAATAACTTTTTAAGAATGGAGAAGAATACTTTGTTGGGGACGGACTTTAATTTTGAAGGAATAACCTCCCGTTATATTGGAAAAGTCAGGGATGTATATACCGTGAATAACAAATATCTTGTCATGATCGTAAGCGACCGTATTTCTGCGTTTGATGTAATTCTCCCCCGGGGAATTCCTTATAAAGGGCAGGTGCTGAATCAGATAGCCGTTAAATCTCTGGATGCTACAGCCGATATTGTGAAGAACTGGAAAATAACTTCTCCACATCCATACGTAACGATTGGATACAAGGCAGAACCCTATAAGGTGGAGATGGTTGTCCGGGGATATCTTACGGGTCATGCCTGGCGGGAGTACCGGTCAGGGAAAAGAGAAATAGGCGGGATTCCTCTGGCCGAAGGAATGAGGGAACATCAGCGTTTTACGGAACCTATCATTACGCCCACTACGAAAGCTGAATCCGGCCATGATGAAGATATATCTAAAGAAGAGATCATCAAAACGGGCCGGGTACCGGCGGATGAGTATGAAGAGCTGGAAAGGTTGTCCCTGGCTTTGTTTCATCGGGGAACGCACATTGCCGCAGAAAAGGGTCTGATCCTCGTGGATACCAAATACGAATTCGGGAAGCTCGACGGGAAAATTATCCTGATTGACGAGATACATACACCCGATTCGTCCCGGTACTTTTATGCCGACGGATATGAAGAACGTTTTCGCGAAGGAGAATCCCAGCGGCAGTTATCCAAAGAGTTTGTGAGAGAATGGTTGATAGAAAACGGATTTCAGGGGAAAGAAGGACAGCACGTACCCCCTATGCTTGATGATTTTGTGGAGGAAGTATCTGATCGCTATATTGAATTGTATGAGAAAATTACCGGAGAGACATTTGTCAAAAATGACCTAAGTAACCTGCAAGAGGAGATATATAATAGTATTGTCAGGGAACTGGGTGTATTATAATTTTTTTACGGGAAACCACACGGCCTGAGATATGTAGAAATGATTATATGATAACCTGTTGTAAAAAAGCGCGGTCGTACGTTTCTATTATACAAATACACAAAAGGATATTATTTTTTTATCACAAACAGGGATAATACATTCCTATGACATTTCTGTGTATTTCATCCTTCGAATCCTATGGTACAGTATGATTGTTCAACACCTAATATCTTATATTTTATTTACAATTTTCCTGATCCTGTTCTCTAATTCCTTTTCCTGGGTAAAAGGATGATCTGAGAACAGTTTTTTTTCTCTGACTTCTTCGAGGCTTTCGGGATCGCCGGGATGAAAATGTAGTTGTTTTTCGGTAACGCCGAGAAGCAGGGGCATCTCTTCAAAGACAAAACCGTAAATATCCCTGATTAATCGCTTTCGCCGATTCGTCAGGTTCATATCTTCCATTGCCTGTTCAAATACGGTAGTATCTGTAAATCCGCGTTCTCCCTTGTAATATTGGTCTTTTCGTTTGTGAAATTCTTCTATCTGGGCAGGATCCAGTACCCTTGCCATATCGAGCGCAAACCCGGCAAACAGGTGAAAGAAGTAATCCTGTAGATATTTCCGGTTGTTGTTTTCCAGCGCCAGTAGGGCGGCACTGTTATGCCAGCGCCGTTGCATTTTGATCAGACGGAAACGATCCAGGGAAGGTTGCCAGAGGGTCTTTGCTATGTTCAGGCATTCATAAGCCTGGCCTCTGTTTCCTTCTTCTCCGTAAAATTCTGCCAGGCGTATAAGGTGAAAATAGGTATCCACAGCAGGAGGATATTTCTTCAGAAACTGTTGTAGGTAATCAATGGCTTTTTCTGTACTTTCTACCTGGTAGAGTTCGGCCATGGTAATATGGATGTTCAAAAAATAGGGATTGTGTGCCGGTAGTTGATTGATCAGGGTCTCAAGCCACTGGCGAGTCTGTTCATAGGTGAGTTCAGCATCCTTTTTCATATATGGAACAAGCTTATTGACACAGGCTACCAACGCTGTATTTTCTTCCTGCAGGTAATTTCCTGCCACGTTCTGCAAAAATAACACCGCCTCGTGATATCCTTTTTTCTTTCTAATCCCGGTAGCCCGGATCATTAAACGGTGGACATCGGCTTTGGGTATGACAGGAGATGATGAAACCGGGCCTGCCGCAGGCCCCAGATTGAGCATCGGATCAGTAGGAATGCCGGAACCATGACGTTTTCCTCTCCTGGGTTCAAACCATTTTTTTAAAAAAGAGAGCATAGACGGGATACTTTATAAAAAGCCGTTTTTTTATTTTCTGAAAATACAAAATTTTGCTTTAATTTTCAAACGCTATACTCTAAACTTCATAGTTTATAATCCAGATAATCCAGCAGCAAGGGGATATCGTCTTCGTCAATACCATTTTTCAGAAGGTAGGATTTATCAGCCTCGAAAGATATCAGAAAAGATTGAAAAGTTCCGAAGCCGTGGCGGATGGCATGCTGATATCTCTTGATGGCTTTGTTTTTGTTTCCCAGTGCCCATTCCACGTGCCCTGCATTCAAATAATCATGGCGGGTTGGCTCTTTTTCCAGAATCTTGTTGTAGTATTTTTTTGCTTCTTTCAGCTTGCCCTGGGCAAAGTAACACCACGCAATAGGCCGCCAGATACGGATATTATCCGGTTGGTTATATTCTACTTTAAAGTAGTATTTTAATGCTTCGTCAAAGTCCTCCAAATCGAGGTAACAGTGGCCGATGGAAGTCTGGATAAACAGATTTTCCGGATCATTCTTTTCAGCCTTACGATAATATGCCAGCGCCTCTTTGGGTTGTTTCAGTGCCCGGTAACAGTAAGCGATTTTACGGATCAGCCATTTTTTGTTCGTGTCAAACAACTCAGCCTGTTTATAGTAATCAAGTGCTTCATCAAATCGCCGCATCTTCTGACAGGCATATCCCATTTTCTCCAGCAGCTCAAAAGAAGGAATTTTCTGGTCCTGTTGCAGTTGATGAAAAATATCCAATGCTTCTTTATATTGATCGTGTTCAAAAAAGTAAGCTCCTATATTTTCTTTGACTGTTGAGTCCTGTACGAGCTTGTCAAAAAAATGACTATTGTAAAGATCAAGTGACTGGTTGAAAAGATCATCAAACTCGTAGCGGAAAGGGTATAATTTAAAAAAACGATATAGGTCCTGGATATATTGTGTATAAACGATTTTCGATTTATTTTCGGGATTCACCAGGACATCTTCCTGTGTCATTTCTTTCATTCCTTCCAGTTCTGCATTAAAAAGATTAACGATCATTTTTTTCTGTGCTGCCGGCATAATCCGTAGGTTCAGGCAGAAAGAATATTTGTCAGAATCACATATAAAAGGTGTTTGAAAAAGTCCTTCGATGAATGTGTTTTTATCAATGTCCTGTTTTTCTTCTGCCAGTGCCTCATCAATGGCCGGGTTATCCGGATAGAAAGGAACAAACCAGTTCATAATTTTTTCAAAGAAACTGAAATTTTTCAGATGAGCAAAAGCAGACATGAAGACATCGGCTCCTTCCATTTGCATCTTGGAGAATTCCTCCATTTTTTCATACAGATTTTCAGAGCCTTTGAATACCTTTGACCAGTCCGGATTTTTATCTTCCAGAAAATCTTCAGGAAGCAGTTTATCCAGTTCCAGTTTTTCCTGCAGATTGGGTCCCAGCTTCGTGATCTCCGGAATGATTTCTTCTTTCAGCTTGCGGCTGATCCGTTCGGTTTCCTTTGACCGGATTACTTGCAGGGTGATGGCTTCCAGGTCTTTTTCTATGCCAGGATGCTCTCCCACTCCGGCGATGATCTCTTCCATTTCGGGATAAAGCGGCATCATGTTGTCATACAGATAACTGGCCAGGATGATACCGGTCAGACTACGCTCCCGTACTTGTGGTTCCTGGTCGAGTAAATAACGGTGCAGGACTACAAATTTGGCCGGATCGAAATACCGGAACAACGATAGCGTAATGGCACTGACAAATAAAGCCCGTTCGTGCCAGGAAAATTTCCGGTGGTCCAGGGTAAGTCCGGCCAGCTCATGCTCAGTCTCTTTATATTCATCCGTAAGCCAAAGATAATTAAAAATGTTCCGGATGGTCTCATAATGTTTTCTAAAGACTGAAGGCATAGGGGTGTTTAGCCCGTAATCTCCCTTCAGTAAGTCTTTTATGTCCTGATTGAAATAAAGATCATCCCATGTATTAATAAACTCATGACCGCTGAGCCGTTGGCGTGTTAGAAAATCCCGTTTCAAAACCGCAGTCTGGGTGGAGTTGTCCTTTTCCTGAATTTTTTCCTTCACCCGGTTGTTGAGCTGAATGATGGACCTTCGTAAATGGTTGTATATTTTCATTCGTTCCGGGTCATCTATACCCTCCAGGGTGTATTTTAGCATGCTCTCATAGGTAGTATTCAGATTCTCAAGGGTAACATATAATTCTCCTAACTGTCCCATCTGCATTAATTTCTGTAACTCCTCCAACGCTTTTTTAAGTTGCTGTGAAGCGACCATCTCATTAATCCTGTGATATTTTCGGTTTATTTCCTCCGTATCCATGATAAAATCAAAAGTTTGGTACCCTGCATGTAGGACAAATTCTGTTCCACGAATAAGAATTGACGTTTTGGCAGGAATAACATAACCATATTATATTTCCCTGCTATTTAATCCGCCTTCCATCGGCCGCCATGCGCCTACGCTGAAGCTTCAGCGACAGCGTGCGGATGAGAAGACATGGTTTAATTTCCGGACCTTCCGGGTCGAAAACAAATTTTTTACATTGGGGATGGAAACAGGGTCTGTGGAGATGCCGGAATACGGTGGAGGGGGAAGTTATATACGCTCAGGTAGCAGAATGCATCGCGCAGGAGGAAGACCCGGGGAAATAAGAAACAACTGGGCCATGTCCCAGGCAGAGATGGAACAACGCAGACAAACCATGCAGGATATGACACAACCTACAAGATTTTGGGTAGAGGTAATTATAAAAAAATGATGTTTATAGAATAAACTTCATTTTTATATTGTCTAATAGGAGGAAAAAGAAAAAAAATAAATTATGAGAATCATTAAGTTAGTATCATTTACCGGATTTGTTTTTTTGTTTTTACTGCATACAGTCTATTCACAGGAAAAACAATGGACAATACAGGAATGTATGGATACTGCCTTGCAGAATAATATCCAATTAAACCAGCAACGGCTGTCCAATCGTTTAAGCGAAGTAAGTATTGAGCAGTCAAGAGCACAACGTATTCCTTCGTTGAATGCTTCTACATCACAGGGTTTAAGTTTTGGCAGGTCTATAGACCCCTATACTAATCAATATAACAACACCAACTTTGCCAGCAACAGTTTTTCACTGAATTCGAATGTAACTCTTTTTAATGGGTTTCAGAATACGAATACCATCCGGAGGAATGAAATTGATTTGCAGGCGGGGGAAAAAGATTTGGAGACACTGAAAAAAAACATTACCCTGAATATTACGCTGGGTTATTTGCAGGTGCTTTTTGCATATGATCAGCTTGAAAATGCCCGGAATAAACTGGCATCGACACGGGCGCAGGTAGAACGAACCCAAAAACTGGTGGAGATAGGCGAGCTGCCGGAAGGGAACCTCCTGCAGCTACAGTCACAAATGGCCACGGATAATTATTCTTTCGTGAATGCCGACAATCAGGTTTGGATAGCTAAGGTGAACCTGATGCAACTGATGAATATCCCGGTAAAATCCGGTTTTGATTTATTGCGACCTTCTTACCCGGATACAATAAATACAGCTATTCTGAACAAGTCTGCGGATGAAGTGTATCAGGAAGCCCTGCAAACTCAACCACAGGTGCAGAGCGCAGTACTCAAAGTGCAAAGTGCAGAAAAAGGACTGCAGATATCTAAAGGAGCCATGGCTCCACGACTGTCCCTGTCAGCAAATCTGAGCTCGGGATATTCAAATGCACGTTCATTGTATGATCGAACCTATAATACGGTAACGGAAGAGATCGGTTACCTGGCTTCTGATCCGAGTGATAAAGTGCTGTCAGACAGACAACATACAATCGTGAGCGCCAAATCTTATCCTTTTCAGAATCAGGTATGGGATAATTTCGGACAGTCTGTCAGGTTGTCTTTGAGTTTCCCTATTTTTAACAGTAAGCAGGTAAAGAGTAATATCAAAAGGTCGATGATCAATATCGAGACAGCCCGGCTGAATAAAATGAATGTGGAAGTTCAGTTAAGGAAAAATGTAGAACAGGCTTACAGTGACCTTGTGGTAGCATCTAAAAATTATGCTGCAGCTTCTGAACAGTTAAGAACGGCAAAGAAATCTTTTCAGGATACGGAAAAAAAATATAACCTGGGTCTCGTCAATGCCACCGATTATCTGATTGAGAAGAATAACTACGCAAACGCCAGGGTCATGCTGACGAGAAATAAATACGATTATATTTTTAAACACAAGATACTGGATTTTTATAAGGGGGAACCCATACAGTTTTAATAACCGACAAAGAAAAATAAAAAAAAATTAAAATTTATTCGGATGAAAAAAGGAATTATTATCGGACTGATTGTAATAATCATAGGAATTGCAGCCGCTTTTTTACTGACTAAAAAAGATACCGGGGAACAGATTGGCTGGAAAACCGAGAAAATTGACTTCGGAGATATTAAGAATGAAGTGACTGCGACGGGGTCACTGCAGGCGGTTACAGATATAGAAGTTGGAACACAGGTCTCAGGAAAAATTAAAGAAATATTTGTGGATTTTAACTCGAAAGTGAAAAAAGGACAGGTCATTGCACGATTGGATACGACCATGTTGGCGGCGCAGGTCTTTGACGCCCGGACAACGGTAGATCGGATGAAGATACAGTTACGCCAGACAGGACGAGAATATAAACGTACTAAAGAGCTGTATAAACAAAAAGTGATGGCTCAGGTAGATTATGAAAATGCACTGGATGCAGATGAAACCGCCAAGGCTAACCTGCTTTCTGCCGAAGCCCAGTTAAACCGGGCAAAAACCAATATGGGGTATGCCACCATCACTTCCCCTATCAATGGTATTGTGATCTCCAGGAATGTGGAGGTTGGACAGACCGTAGCGGCCAGTTTCAATTCCCCTACCTTGTTTCAGATCGTCAATGACCTGACGAAAATGCAGGTGGAAGCGGATGTGGATGAGGCTGATATCGGGCAGGTAAAAGTAGGACAGGAAGTCTCTTTTACCGTGGATGCTTATCCTGATGACCAGTTTACCGGGATTGTACGGCAAGTACGCTTTCAGCCTGTAGTCATATCAAATGTCGTAAATTATATTACCATTATTGATGTACCTAATCCGGACATGAAACTGATGCCGGGAATGACAGCCAGTTTGTCTATATATGTGAATACGCGGGATCATGTGCTGAGAGTAACTTCACGTGCCCTTACTTTTAATCCACCGGAGAGTTTTTTGGAACATTATTATGAGAACTTGCCAGACTCGGTAAAAAAACAACAAGATAAACGGTTACAGCGTATCCGCGAACGGATGAAATCCATGGGTATGTCTGATCAGGAGATTGAGCAGCGGCTTAAACAATTTCAGCAGTCGATGCGTAACGGAGGACAGGGGTTTACCGGAACAGCCGGTAGTACGAGAACATCCGGCAACAAAACCAGAAATAAATACGGACAGATATGGGTGTTGGAAAATAACACGATCAGACCCGTCAGGGTCCGTGTGGGCTTGTCTGACGGGATCCATGAGGAGATAGAAGGCAGGGGAGTGAAAGAGGGAATGGATGTTGTGACAGGATATGAAACCCTGACAAAAAAGAGTGACGATACGTCACAAAATATGCAACGAAGTCCATTCCTGCCAAGGTTCGGAAGAAGAAGAAGATAAACAGGAAAATACTATGGAAAAGATAATAATATCCGTACGGTCACTGACAAAAGTTTATGAGATGGGTGAGGTGAAGGTCCATGCCTTACGCGGTATAGACCTGGATATGCATGAAGGAGAGTTTACTGCTATCATGGGCGCCAGCGGCTCCGGGAAATCTACGTTTATGAATATTTTGGGTTGCTTGGACCTGCCTACCTCCGGAGATTATTTTTTGGATGAGGTGGATGTGAAAACACTCAACAGAGACCAGTTGGCACACCTGCGTAACCGGAAGATAGGATTTGTCTTTCAGACTTATAATCTGCTGCCACGGACTACCGCACTGGAGAATGTTGAACTTCCTTTGTTTTATAACCGTGAGGTTAATAAAAAAGAACGCCTGGAACGGGCTGCCAATGTACTGGAAATGGTTGGCATAGGAGATAGGATGATGCATTTTCCCAGCCAGTTATCCGGCGGACAACAACAACGTGTGGCTATTGCCCGTGCCCTGATTAACGATCCGGTGATTATGCTGGCTGATGAACCCACCGGGAATCTGGATACCCGTGCCAGTTTTGAGGTCATGGATATCTTTCAAAAACTGAATGAGAAAGGGATTACCATTTGTCTGGTGACACACGAACCTGACATATCCCAGTTTGCTTCCCGCAATGTGATGTTCCGTGACGGGAAAATACACCGGGAGGTAACGGTTGAAAACAGGAAAAATGCTGTTGTCGAACTTAGTAATCTTCCTTCCGAGGATGATGATTACGAATAAAACGAATAAGAATGAATTATCTGAATTTATTTGTTATAGCTTACCGGTCGTTGAATAGAAATAAAGTAAGGTCTTTTCTGACCATGCTCGGAATGATTATCGGGGTAGCCTCGGTGATCGCTATGCTTGCCTTAGGTCAGGGATCACGGAATAGTATCAAGCAACAGATATCGGGGCTGGGCAGTAATGTACTGATGGTCTTTCCAGGAGCCAGTTACCGGGGGGGCGTAGCTTCTGCTGCCGGCACCGGCCAAAGACTTGTGCTGGACGATGCCTGGGCTATCCGTGATGAATGTCCTTCGGTGAAGTACGTCAGTCCGGTGGCACGAACCAGTGCACAGGTGATTGCCGGAGCAAATAACTGGAATACTCAGATATATGGTATATATCCCGAATACTTCAATATACGTAACCTGCAGGTGGAATCAGGAGATCTTTTTACTGACGAAGATGCACGTCGGGGAACCAAAGTTTGTATTCTGGGGAAAACGGTGATAACCAATCTTTTTGGAGAAGGTGCCGATCCTGTTGGACAACGTGTGCGTATCCGGAATATCCCTTTCCGTGTAATCGGGGTGATGAAAGCAAAAGGTCAAAGTGGCATGGGCAGCGATGAGGATGATGTGATCTATGCTCCTTTTCAGACTGTTCAGCGCAGATTACGGGGACAGACCACCAGGGTGCAGCAGATTTATGCGTCTGCTGTATCAGAGGATGCTATGACGCAGGCCCAGACTGAGATAGATAATTTACTGAGACAACGGAAACATGTTGCCAAAAATGATGAGGAACCCCCTTTCAGGTTACGAAACCAGCAGGAGATACTGGACATGCTGACATCTACCTCGGATACCATGGTGGCCTTGCTGGCGAGTATAGCCGCTATCTCACTGATCGTAGGAGGTATAGGGATCATGAATATCATGTTTGTATCTGTCACTGAAAGAACCCGTGAGATAGGATTACGTATGGCCGTTGGTGCCCGCAGCCGGGATATCCTTCGGCAATTCTTGCTGGAAGCTATTCTTCTGAGTGTTATAGGAGGATTGCTGGGAGTGGTGCTCGGGGTTGCAGCATCCCATCTGTTTGTTACTATGTTGGGCTGGCCGGTTTCCGTTACATCTTATTCTATCTTCCTGGCGTTTATCTTCTCTGCTATGGTGGGGATATTTTTCGGATGGTACCCTGCCCGCAAGGCAGCACGCCTGATACCGATGGATGCTTTACGATATGAATAATGCATTGTTTAACTAAATCATATATGTCATGAAACGACTTGGTTTTTTCTTCACTTTATTACTTTTATCGGGGATGTGGCTCTATGGCCAGTCACTCGATGATATCCTGACCCGTCACGGGAAAGCGATGGGTTACGATCAGTTGTCTGCGGCTAAAAGTATCCTGATCAAAGGGAAAAACACACGTGGATCCGGAGAGTCTTCTTTTACCGTGTGGGTAAAAGGGAAAAAGGTTCGCTATGAGTCGGACTTTATGAACCGTAAAATGCTCCAGGTTTATGACGGGGAAAAAGGATGGTTCTTGTCACCCCGTACAGGAAATGTTCAGGAAATGTCCCAGCGTCAGATCAAGGCACTGAGGGAACGTGTCCTTTTATTTGGACTTTTGTCTCATTGGAAGGATATTCGGAATAACCTGTCCTATAAAGGAAAAACAGACCTTGAGGGGACAGCGGTTTATAAAATAAAGTATGTCAGACCGGATGCTTCTGTGACTTGGTTTTATATTGATCCGGATAGCTATGTGCTGCTTAAGGAAACATCAAAG
>CAYLJE010000066.1:0-13644 GCA_964383915.1 uncultured Rikenellaceae bacterium | reverse complement strand
CACCACTTTAAGGAATCTTTAATATATTTCTCGGCCCCGGGGACATAACGGCTTTGATCAGTATCCTCAATACGCAGAATGAATGTCCCGTTATTCTTCCTGGCGAACAGGTAATTAAACAAAGCGGTCCGTACGCCGCCAAGATGCAACGGCCCCGTAGGACTGGGGGCAAACCTAACCCTGACTGAACGCTCCATAGTCTAAAGAATTTTATGCAAAGGTAAAAAAACCATACGGATAATATCAGAACATATCAGGAACAGGAAGGATTATGTCGGGAATAATATGTTAAATATCATTGGCCCGGAATAAAATATTCTTTTAATTCGTAAACAGAAATCAATTTTTTGTCAATGAAAGAAAATATCATGATTATCGGAGCCTCCGGCCAGATTGGATCAGAGCTCACCGTAAAACTCAGGGAAATATATGGTTCGAATCATGTTTTTGCCACCGATCTGAAAGAACCGGCACGGGATATTCTGCAGAGCGGACCTTTTGAGTTACTGGATGTCATGGATGATAAAAGACTGATCCATTTTGTCATACGTCACAAAATCACACAAATATATCACCTGGCTGCCGTTTTATCAGGGAATGCGGAAAAACTACCCATGCAGGCCTGGCATATTAACATGAACAGTCTGTTAAATGTCCTGGATCTGGCCAAAGAAGTAGAGGAGATCAAAAAGGTTTTCTGGCCCAGCTCTATTGCTGTTTTTGGCCCCTCGACACCTAAAACAAATACCTCTCAGTTAACGGTTATGGAACCCAATACGGTTTATGGAATCAGCAAGTTGGCAGGGGAACGATGGATTGAATATTTTCATAAACGATATCAGGTAGATACACGAAGCATCCGTTATCCTGGACTTATCAGTTACAAAACAGAACCCGGTGGCGGCACCACTGACTATGCAATAGAAATCTTTTATCAAGCCATCAAACACGGCACATACGAATGTTTTCTGGATGGGCAGACTACCCTTCCCATGCTATATATGTCAGACGCCATCGAAGCGACCGTTCAACTGATGGAAACAAATGCCTCCTCATTGAGCACCCACACCGGATATAACATTGGAGGTCTCAGCTTCAACCCGGAAGAACTGGCTGCTGAGATACGCAAACATATTCCGGGTTTCACCATTACCTATAATCCTGATTTCAGGCAGGATATTGCTGCTACCTGGCCCGCAAGTATCGATGACCAGATAGCCCGCAGAGACTGGGGATACAACCCACATTACGGACTTTCCGAGATGACTGAAATTATGCTTCAGGAAATACAAAAAAAGTTAAACAAATAAAACCTTGTATCATGTACAGTGAAAAAGTAAAACAACATTTTCAGAACGAGCTGGACAGTATCCGTGAGGCCGGCTTGTTCAAGGATGAACGTATTATCACCTCCCCACAGGGAGCTGAGATCACCATCTCTACCGGCGAAAGAGTATTGAACTTCTGTGCTAATAATTATCTCGGACTATCGAACAGCCCCGAATTGATCCGGGCTGCTAAAGATTCCCTGGACAACAGGGGTTTCGGCATGTCATCCGTACGCTTTATCTGCGGAACACAAGATATCCACAAAGAGCTGGAACAAAAGATCGCCGATTTTTTCGGAACCGAGGATTCCACTTTATATGCTGCCTGTTTTGATGCCAACGGCGGCCTTTTTGAACCTCTTTTAACCAAAGAAGATGCTATTATCTCGGATACTCTTAATCACGCCTCTATCATCGACGGGGTACGGTTGTGTAAAGCCCAACGCTTCCGATACCTCAACGGAGACATGGAAGACTTGGAAAAAAAATTAAAAGAAACTCAATCAGCCCGCATCAGAATCATCGTCACCGATGGAGTCTTCTCTATGGACGGTAACGTGGCACCAGTAGATGAAATTGTCAGGTTATCTGAGAAATATGACGCCATGGCTATGGTTGATGAGAGCCATTCGGCCGGGGTAGTGGGAAAAACAGGCAGAGGGGTAACAGAACTTTTCAATATCAGGGGCAGGGTAGATCTGATCACAGGTACTCTGGGAAAAGCATTTGGTGGAGCAATCGGAGGTTATACTACCGGAAAAAAAGAAATTATTGAGATACTGCGACAGCGTTCGCGTCCTTATCTTTTCTCCAATTCTCTGCCTCCGTCTGTGGTCGGGGCAGGTATAAAAATGTTCGAAATGATGGACCAGACAACGGAACTGCAGGATAAGCTACATAAGAACACCAACTATTTCATAGGGAAAATGAAAGCACTTGGTTTTGACCTGAAACCTACCCGGTCAGCTATCTGTGCCGTTATGCTATATGATGCCAAACTGTCTCAGGATTTTGCCAGAAAATTATTGGACGAAGGAATTTATGTGATCGGGTTTTACTATCCGGTAGTCCCCCATGGAGAAGCACGTATCAGAGTACAACTGTCGGCCGCCCATAAAACCGAACATATAGACAAAGCTCTCGCAGCCTTTGAAAAAGTCGGAAAGGAACTGGAAGTAATTTAGGGAATAGAGACGAAGAGACTTGGACACAAGGGGAAGAAAGGGTTCAGAGAGTGAGGAACGGAAGACCTCAGGATTCATCCTCCGTTATCAGTTTTAATATCCGTTCTATCTGTTTTTGTTTGTTCACTTCCCGGAGCGTCCGGGCTGTTTTTGTAAAATACTGGTGTCCTGAAATAAACTTCACCTGAAGTTTGTTCCATTCATTCAATGACCCTATCTTATTTTGCTCATATAATTCTTTATAAAGGGTATTCGAGACAGGAATAAAGTCCACCCGTCCGAAGTAATCCAGGTCAGCATCACAGATAATATCTTCCAATAGATTTTTAGGTTCCGGCGGCAACTTGGTTGCCATAATGATTTCACAGATTCTATCTATCTGTTCAGGAGTATAACCATATTTTGGCAAGATGTCGCGGGCAAGAACCGTACCGTAATATTCATGATTATCATATTCTACTGTATGCCCCACATCATGAAAGAGAGCCGCAGTTTTGAGCAATAACATTTCTTCATCACTGATACCCTCTGCCCATCCTATCAGTTCAACTTCTGTAACCACATCAACAGTATGTTTTACATTGTGGTAATATAAATATTTTGGTAATTCTTTTTCCAGTTTATCCAGAATAATTTCCTGGATGTCATTAAATTGAATCAGACCAAATTTGATACGGAAGACATCATTTGTAGTTACTCCGTCTTCGTTTTCAGAGAACCCGGGGTTTAACCCTTTCACGATGTACATATCCAGATCCCCCTTATATTTCACGGGCATCTTCCCATAATACTCACACACAAAGAATTCCTTTACCAGTTCATAGGTCATGACAGAAATAACAATATTTCCTGTTTCGGATGCAGATTCGATACGTGAGGCTGTATTGACAGTATCTCCTTTAATTTCATAGGATACTTTTCTTTTCCCGATCACATTTGCAATGACCGGCCCGGTATGAATACCTAATTTTAGTTCCCAAACCTGTTCTCCACCCACACTGTATGTTTCCTGTACTTTCTGCAGACGGTACTTCATCTCCAGAGCAGCCATTACGACATCCACCGGGTTGGTACTATTTTTAATAGGGATCCCTCCTGCACACATATAGGTATCCCCGATGGTTTTAATTTTTTCAATTTTATATTTCTTAACAACCGAATCAAACTCAAAAAATATCTCATCCAGCTTATCAATAATCACCTGGGAATTTGTTTTCCCGGACAACTTTTTGAATCCCTGAATATCTGCAAATAACACAGTCGCCATATCAAAACGCAGCGTCTGTATCTTTTGTTCAAATTGTTTTCCTTTCCTGACTTGTTCAGGGGTTAAACTCTCGAGCAGTATTTTTTGTTTCTCATTTTCATGCAGAATTTTTTCATATTTTTTCTGCAACTCCATTAGTTTGATCTCAAGCTCTTTATTAGTTTTTGCAAGCCTGGCTATACGATGGATATATTCTTTTTCTTTGCTTGAATCCATATACCTGAAACTTTAGGAACCAGCAGGGTTCCGTTTTTAAACAATCAACCTCTCCAGACACAAAAATAAGTTAATTTCAATTTACTTCAGGTAAAAAAACGTATTTTCGATCTGTTTTCCAAACATTTGTTATAATGCTTACCAAAACACAAGGGATTGTACTTCAACAATTAAAATATGGCGATTTTTCACGAATCGTTCACATGTATACTTTAGAATATGGACGGCTTGCCTTTATGGTAAATGGGATTGGAACAAGGTCCAAGTTGCGCCCGGCTTTTTTCCAGCCATTGACCCCTCTTGACATGGAAGCTTATTATGTCCCCGGACGGAATTTTCAGAAGGTTCGTGAAGTCCGTATGTCTTTTCCTCTTGTTTCTATTCACGGGAATATCCGGAAAACAACGATGGCTCTTTTTCTCGGTGAAGTACTTTTTAAAACGCTCACGGAAGAAGAAACCAACCCTATGCTGTTTAATTATCTTTACCAGGCGGTACGTTTTCTTGATGAAGAAGAAAAGGTATCTAACAATTTTCATTTATATTTTTTGGTTCATCTCACCCGTTTTCTCGGGTTTCCCCCAGTGAATGTTTTTTCGGAAAAGAACCATTATCTTGACCTCAGGGAAGGGACTTTTGTTCCTTCCCTCCCTGTTCATCAGGATTTTCTTGATCAGGAAGATGCTGCTTTTTTTTCAGCACTTTTACTTACGCCGGTTGAACATCTCAAAGAGCTTCCGGAATTATCCACAAAACGAAAAGATTTCCTGGAAAAAATCCTCTTATATTTTCACATTCATCTTGAAGGGATGGGAAAAATAAAGTCCCTTGACATTTTACATGATGTTTTTAAATAAATCCATCTAACTTTGTCATCCTATCGCATAATCAAATGAAGATCATTACATCCGTAGTAAGATGGTTGAACATCAAACGGTTGAATCAGATTGAGCTGTTTATGGAATATCCCTGTGAAGTACAGGAAGAAACACTGCAAACCTTGCTTGCCCAGGCACAAAATACTGAATGGGGAAAGAAATATTCTTTTCAAGATATCTCTTCCATTAAAACTTTTCAAAAGGAGGTTCCTCTCCAAACGTATGATGATATAAAGTCCTATGTTAAACGGCTACGTCATGGAGAACCAAATCTATTATGGCCTGGAGAAATAAAATGGTTTGCCAAGTCTTCCGGAACAACCAGTGACAAGAGTAAATTCATCCCGGTAACAAAGGAAACACTGGAACAATGTCATTTTCGCGGAGGAAAAGATGTCATGGCTTTTTATACACGCAATTATCCTGATAGCAGGATTTTTAAAGGAAAAGCCCTGACGCTGGGAGGGAGTCATCAGATCAATAACTTCAACAACAACTCTCTTTATGGGGATCTCTCGGCTATTTTAATAGAAAATATTCCTTTCTGGGCTGAATTAATACGTATTCCCGGGCAGGACATTGCCCTGATGGACCAATGGGATATCAAGTTAAAAGAAATAACACGCACCACCGTTCATGAGAATGTGACCAATCTGGCAGGGGTTCCCTCCTGGAACCTGGTAATGATACGCTATATTCTAGAACAAACCGGAAAGGAGAACCTGCTGGAAGTTTGGCCTAACCTGGAATTATTTGTCCACGGCGGGGTTAGTTTTGATCCTTACCGGGAACAGTTCGAAGAACTTATCCCGTCAACGAAGATGCATTATATGGAAACCTATAATGCTTCAGAAGGTTTTTTCGGTATTCAGGATGATCCCACACGTAAAGATATGCTCTTGATGCTTGATTATGGGATATTCTTTGAATTCATTCCCATGAAACATTTTGGAAAAGACAATTCGTCTGCATTAACGATCGGAGAAGTTAATACCAGCGAAAATTATGCACTGGTTATATCCACCAACGGAGGCTTGTGGAGATATATCATTGGAGATACTATCCGGTTTACTTCCCTTAAGCCCTATCGTTTTGTTATCACCGGGCGAACAAAACATTTCCTGAATGCTTTTGGCGAAGAGGTCATTATCGACAATGCAGAAAAAGCTCTTAGAATTGCCTGCAAAAAATCTGGAGCCATCATCAATGAATACACCGTTGCCCCTGTTTTTATGAGTTCACGCCAGAAAGCAAGACATGAATGGTGTATTGAGTTTACCAAAGAACCGGCAGATCCTGAATATTTTACAACCGTTCTTGATCATGCCTTAATGGCTGCCAATTCCGATTATGAAGCAAAACGTTTTAAAAACATTACCCTGGACAAACCACTGGTTCATATTATAGGAAAACAAACTTTTTATAACTGGTTTTTAAAAAATAATAAACTGGGCGGGCAAAATAAAATACCGCGACTTTCTAATAAAAGACATTTTATAGAAGAAATTATGGAAATTGACCGTAAAATGAAAAATCATTAATTTTTTTTCTATTTTTAATGTTCACAATCAATATAAATAATCATGCATATTGCTATTGCAGGAAATATTGGCTCAGGAAAAACAACATTAACAAGCCTACTTGCTAAACATTATAATTGGGAAGCCCGGTATGAGGATGTTAATGACAATCCATATCTGAATGATTTCTATGAAGATATGCAACGTTGGTCTTTCAATCTTCAGATTTATTTTCTCAACAGCCGGTTTTCCCAGATAGTAGAAATAAGAAATCAACAAAATACAGTTATTCAGGATAGAACCATCTATGAAGATGCATACATCTTTGCGCCCAATCTTCACTCCATGGGGTTGATGTCCACACGTGACTTTGAAAATTATTTTACCCTCTTTCAACTCATGAGTTCATTTTTACAGCCACCAGATCTGTTGTTATATCTTAGAGCATCTGTTCCCACCCTGGTGAGCCAGATACAAAAAAGAGGTAGAAAATATGAAAACAATATCCGGCTGGATTATCTTCAACGATTAAACGAACGCTATGAAGCCTGGATAGACTCCTATACTGAAGGAAGAAAACTGATCATCGAAGCAGATGATTATGATTTCCCGAACAACCCAAATCATATGCGGGAAGTTATTGATAAAATTGACGCTGAACTTTTTGGTCTTTTTAAACCCGAGGATATTTATAAATAGTTTTTCTTTTTTGTAACCTTTTCATTCATAATTAAGTAAACCAGAATAAAATCCCGGCATTCTTTTTGATATTTTTTTATTCAAGAAACATAGAGATCATGTTGCAGGAAGTAAAAATAGATCAAACCAGATACTCACCGAAAGTTTCATTACGTAATGGATCCCTTTATTTTGAAGGCCGTTCCATTTTAAACGATCCCTATTTATTTTATCAGCCTTTGCATTCCTGGGTTAAACAGTATGTCGATTCTAAGCCCGCTTCTACCCGGATCGATCTTAAATTTGAATACATTAATACCAGCTCGATTAAATGGTTGATCGAAATGTTAAAAACTTTTTTACAAAAACCGGAAGTTAAAAAACAACTTTGGATCAACTGGTATTATGAAGAAGGGGATGAAGACATGATGGACCTCGGTGAAATTCTTAAATCTCTGATGAATTCATCTTTTCGTATTATAAAAACCCTGGAATAACCTTACCCTGTAGTTTTTCTGAAAAAAGACACACTTATTTAAACGAAAAACCTGTCTTCTTAATTTGTTGTCCCCCCGGGATTCGAACCTGGACCGACAGAACCAAAATCTGCTGTGCTGCCATTACACCAGGGGACAATTGTTGGCGGGTTGCAAAAGTAATAAATATTCTTATTGCGAAACAAGCATTAATAATAATTTCGTTTTTTACATAAACCGGCAGGTTGGTAAGAATGATCATTTTTTTTAGCAAAAATGATGCCCGCTGAAAAAAGTGTTCATGCCTGGAATTTAGTTAAAACAGTCATAAGAAACCATATCCGGGAAAGAAAAATTGATAAGAATCAATTTTCTGTCATATGTAATCCATCCTCCGTCATCATGCATTCTTTATCTGCCAGATCCATCAATTTCCAGTGAGAAAATCCATCAGCATGATCTAAAAGGGAAGCCAGGTCTTTCCCAATATAAATATGCATGCCTTCCGGAATATTTATTTTGACAGTGACTTCTTCGTCACGCCAGTTCGTTTTTGTACCAATGTCGAAGTATGGATCCAGCAGCAATGATGAATCTCTTTGTATCCAGTGATAGTCAATTAATTCTGCATTCTTTAAGGCCGTCCGTTTATTTTTCCCTTTCGACTTTCTCCAAATCTCTATAGTTGCCGTATCAGCATCTCCCCTGGCAATAAAAACCGCTGCTTCACCATACAGGTTTCCTGAAGATTCATCCCGGTATATGGTGGAATTATCCAAGGTAATTATTTCATCATTCAGGCCAAGGTCAGGCTGAAAATCATCATTAATTTTCAAATACAGTGTCGATTTTTTATCTGACCGAATCTTTTTCTTCTCTGATAGTTTTACCTGATTTGAATAATTTAATGCTTCGTTAACACCAAAAGAGAAGAATGTAACGGCACTGATAAACCACACAACCATGACAATGGCCCAGAGAATACCATCTTTTGTCCGGATACGAAATACCAACTTAAATCCGGCATAAATCAGTGCCAGCAAAGGAATAATAACAGTTAGAATCAGTGACGTAATGATATAAGGTACATTGGCCGGATCGGTAAATAACTGAATGACTCCCTGCAGATCAAAATGGCTGGATTGTTTGAAAAGCAGAACCCCAAAAATAATAACCAGAGAGAAGAAGCCTATAAGTATAAATAAAACACCAAGTATAATGACAAAAACACGTAAAATCCCCAATGAAATAACCCCCAGCTTACGGGTAGCATTCCTGCATGATTTTCTGGTTTGAACAGATTGCTTTTTCAAACGACCTTTTACATTCGCATATTCTTGCTTTACTGATTTCTCTAGATTCTCTATTGTCACTTTTTCCCCTGACATTTCTAATTTCTGTGAAGAAGAACGGGCTTCCGGAACAACAATCCATATAATGATATAAAGCCATAAAGAGATTCCATAGGCAGGCAGCAATACAACAAAAAGTATTCTGAACCACACCGGATCAATACTAAAATAATTTCCCAGGCCCCCACAAACACCGCCTAATACAGCATTCCCCGGGTCTCTATATAACCGTTTTCTCCCTTTTTGAAAAACCTTTTTCGGCCCGGGTTCCTCTTCATCTACAATTTCCGAAGGATCACCTAAAACAGAGATTACATAAATCACATCATCTACTGTAATTACTTCATGGGTTCCCGACAACCGTTCAGAGAAAAGTTCCCCTATGCGGCTTTCCAGATCTTTTATTACTTCTTCCCCTGTCGCATCCCCTTTTAGCCGGTCACCAAGAGCAGATAAGTATTCTTGTAATTTTTCATAGGCATCTTCATCAACATAAAATACCCTATGACCCAAACTGATCTTGATTGTCTTTTTCATTGGATTGGGTTATTATTAATTATCTTCTTTATTTCGAATTTTTTCTACGGCTTCTATTAACTCCTGCCACGACTTGTCAAGTTTTTTTAAATAGGTATTGCCCTGACCTGTCAGTTCATAATATTTCCTTGGGGGACCTTGTGTCGATTCTTCCCATCGATAACTTAACAAGCCTGCATTTTTCTGCCTGGTCAGAATCGGATATAAAGTGCCCTCTACCACAATGATTTTAGCTTCTTTTAATTCTTTGATAATATCAGAAGCATAACAACTGTTACGGGAGATAATAGATAGAATACAAAATTCCAAAACTCCTTTGCGCATCTGTGCTTGTGTGTTTTCAACATTCATCCGGTCATTGTTTTAAAATTATAACTTGATATTATTTCTTACCTGATTAAATTCTTCTTTGACTTTCTTCCCTAAGTTCGAAATATTAACTGGTTCACCGCGCATTTCAAGTTTCTGAGCTCTTGTTTTTGCTTCCGGAATAACAATCCATAAAATTAAATACAATAACAGACCACTTCCAAAACCAAAAAATAATATCAAAAAAAGAATCCTGAAAACCAGGGAGTCAATATGAAAATAAGCACCCATACCACCACATACACCCCCAAGAATACGGCTGTCAGGATCGCGATATATTCTACGGTAACGAGACCTTTGAGAACCTACATGCCCCGAACTTTCTTCCGTATCATCTATGCTCCCAATTTCTTCAGGCCTGCCGAGGATACGAATTATTTCATCCACATCCTGCACGGTCACAACCTGGCTGGTTCCTTTGTTACGCTCATGCAATAACTCTGCAATACGGCCTTCTATATCAGATAAGATTTCAGGTCCGCCCCGCTCATCTGCAAAATGCCTCTCAATCAAATCAAGATACTCTTTCAGCTTAATATATGCATCTTCATCAATATTGAAGATAAATCCGCTTAAATTAATACTAATAGCTCTTTTCATTATTTATTATATTTCAAATGATCATCTAATGACCCTTTTCAATAAACTACCCCGGGGCTGGCCCGGATACTTCCGAGGCATCACACAAAATTATTTGTTCCCGACTCAGAGGGTAGGGAAATTAAACCATATCCTTCTCGTCCGCACGCTGTCGCTGAGACCTCTGCCAGCACCTCCGCACGCTGTCGCTGAAGCTTTAGCGTAGGCGCCTGAGTAGCTTCAGCGCTCGCGGAAAGGTTCCGGCCGCCGGTGGAAGCTTTAGCGCCTTGCTTCGCCGAAGCGGATTCGCGAAGGCACAGCAGCCGCCCATAACAGCACGCAAAGGCGGAAAAATATAACAGTACATGCCATTACCCTGTAATTTTCATTGCAAAGATATTTTTTTATTTTAATATTATGCAATACATAGTATTTTTAAAAAAAATCCCTGACCTTTACTATTTATACCTAATTATTATCTACCTTTAAATAGAAAGATATGCATCATAAAAAAGAACAGCAGTATGGATAAAACCGGCATATTAAGAAAAATGCGCAGTGAATTTCCGGATTCAGGAAAAGAAGTACGTTATTATCTTCCATTGGAAGAGGAAGAAATTTATTTAAATGAACTGATCGGCAATACGATAAAAATTACTTTCCAGCATGAAATTCGCTGCCTTTATTGCGGGCGTTTAATCAAAAAAACATATGCACAGGGTTATTGTTATCCCTGTTTTATTTCGCTGCCTGAAACAGATGCCTGCATTCTGCGTCCTGAATTATGCCAGGCGCATCTTGGCATATCACGTGACATGGAATGGTCCAAAGAACATTGTCTTCAAGATCATTTTGTTTATCTGGCAGCAACCAGCGGATTAAAAGTCGGCGTTACCAGAAAAACCCAGGTCCCTACCCGATGGATTGACCAGGGAGCCTGCAGGGCCATCCGGGTTGCAAAGACACCCCATCGACATCTTGCAGGAGAAATAGAAGTTTTACTAAAAAATTATTTTGCTGATAAAACCAACTGGCGACAAATGTTAAAGGGAGAATCACACGGAGATATTGATCTCCTGGGTGAAAAAGCAAGAGCAACATCTTTCATAGCAGAAAAATTTCATCCTTTTCTTTCTCAAAATGATGAAATAACATATATTCATTACCCGGTACTCAAGTATCCGGGAAAAATAAAAGCTGTCACACTGGATAAACAAGATTTGATACAAGCCCGCCTGACAGGAATAAAAGGACAATATCTGCTTTTCGAAGACGGAGGAGTATTAAACATCAGAAAACATGGTGGATATGTTATTAACTTGAGCGTTTAATGAAAGGGTTGTGAAAAAATTAAAAAGCTTACCGGTTAAAAAAAAGAGGGTTATTTATAGCTTTCTCTTTCCTTTGTTTTTTATCCTTATCCTATGGTTGGTATGGTTTGTAGAAACAGAACTGAACCTGGATTTCTCCACCTGGGGCATTTTTCCACGTCGTCTCAGTGGATTAAAAGGAATAATTTTTGCCCCTTTTATTCATGCCAACCTCAGGCATCTGACAAGCAATTCACTTCCTTTATTTTTTCTAATGGCCGGAACAATTTATTTTTACCGTGAGGTCGGTTATAAAGTTTTTATATATACTTGGTTATTGGGAGGATTTGGGGTTTGGCTTGGGGCAAGAGATGCTTATCACATCGGCGCCAGCGGAATTATATACGGACTGGCAGCTTTCCTTTTTTTTAGTGGGATCATACGCAACTATATCCCCTTAATTGCCATTTCTTTCCTAGTCGTTTTTCTGTATGGAAGCATGATCTGGGGTATTTTTCCACTGGTTGAAAAGATATCCTGGGAATCGCATCTGCTGGGGGCTTTAGCCGGATTAATTTTAGCCATCATTTACCGAAAAGAAGGTCCACAGAAACCCCCGCCATTTTGGGAGTTAGATGAAAAACCGGAAGAATTTGATTTTCCGGAAACCTGAGAAAAAAGATCATCCAAAAAATGGAATCCTTATCCGCATTATAAAAAAATTAATTAAGTTTGGTTGGAAGAACTTAAACAATAACTATGAATTTTGATGCGGTTATCTTTGACCTCGACGGAGTAATCACCCAGACTACCCTTATTCACGGGACAGCATGGAAAAAGATGTTCGATGAATATCTGCTGTATCGGGAACAAAAGTACGGTGATCTTTTTCGGGAATTCACGCATGTTCCTGATTATCTTCAATATGTTGACGGGAAATCCCGGTATGAAGGAGTTATTTCTTTCCTAGCATCAAGAGGTGTTTCTATTCCTTACGGAGATCCGTCGGATTCTCCCGATGCTGAAACAATTTGTGGACTTGGAAACAGGAAAAATCAATTCTTCAATATGGTTTTAGAGGAACAGGGCATAGAGGTCTATCCATCAACCACACGTCTGATAAAAGAATTAAAAGCTGCAGGAATCATGATAGGCGTTGCCTCATCCAGCAAAAATTGTAAACCGGTTTTGGAAAAAACCAATTTACTCTCCTTATTCGATGTCCGTGTTGACGGAGTTGTTTCGGCAGAAGCAAACCTGAAAGGGAAACCTGAACCGGACATATTCCTTTTTGCAGCAAATCAACTAGGTGTTGCCCCTCGTCGTACTGTTATTATTGAGGATGCAGTATCCGGTGTTCAAGCTGGGAAAAAAGGAGGTTTCGGGTTGGTAATCGGCATAGCCCGGGAAGGAAATCAAAAAGAACTGAAAGCCAACGGAGCAGATACTGTTGTTATTGACCTTGCTGCAACCGGTCTTAAAGAGATCAATCAATGGTTTGAAAAAAATAATTAATCCCTATACATCGGGGCTCTAACCAATTGATCTATCCACAACTCTTCCTCTTGTCTGGCAATTATTTCCTCAATTAACTTCCGGCTCTTTTGTTTCTTCAGATACTTTTCCACTTTCATTGTTTCTCCTCTGTTTTCCGAAACCGGAAATTCCGCTACTTTCTCCCAAGGCCGGTGCTTGGAAGTATATGTTACCCTTTTACTCGTATTATGCGATATCAACCTTTGATCCGGATCATCTGAATATCCAATATAATACAGATCAGACTTCTGAGAATATAATATATATATGTAAAACATAAAACCCAGTAAAAAAATGCCCGAATTTCCATCCGGGCTTTTCAGCTCCTCAGGCTGGACTCGAACCAGCGACCCTCTGATTAACAGTCAGATGCTCTAACCAACTGAGCTACTGAGGAGTATTGTCTCCTTTGCC
>CAYLJE010000065.1:0-13745 GCA_964383915.1 uncultured Rikenellaceae bacterium | reverse complement strand
CTTAAAACGGAAAGTAAACACTTGCAGAATATTATCAAGATAATCTGTTACAGAGAATTTTAATAAAAGAGGGAAACGAACCGGTTCTTCACGATTGACAGAGGTTCGTAACTAACAACAATCTCAGGTACCGGCACAAAAGAGATTAACCGATCAGCTTATAACCTTTCCCATGGATGTTTATGATCTCAACGGAAGGATCATCTTTCAGGTATTTTCTTAATTTTGTAATATAAACATCCATGCTCCGGGCATTGAAATAGTTGTCATCCATCCAGATCGTGCGTAAGGCGAAGTTACGTTCGAGTATTTTATTTTTGTGATTACAGAGCAACCTGAGAAGTTCAGACTCTTTTGTTGTCATTTTTTGTATCTGGTTCCCAAAAGTAAGTTCCTGTTTGTTCGCATCAAATAAATAATCTCCGATTTTGAACCGGTCTTGTTCTTCTGACTGTCCGGCTTTGGTTCTGCGAAGGATGGCTTCGATACGAAACAAAAGTTCTTCCATGCTGAAAGGTTTGGTAATGTAATCATCACCCCCCACACGAAACCCCTTCAGGACATCTTCTTTCATAGATTTGGCTGTCAGAAAAACAATGGGAATGTCGGAGTTCAACTGTCTGATTTCCCGGGCCAGGGTGACTCCGTCTTTCACCGGCATCATAATATCCAGTAAACAAAGGTCATAATGGTCTGTGATGAATCCTTTGTAAGCATGATCACCATCAGTAAATAAAACAGTTTCATATCCTTTTGCCTGGAGGTACTCTTTTAATAAAAAACCGAGATTTTCATCATCTTCTGCTAATAAAATACGTGTTTTATCCATAGTTGTCTGTATTTCAATAATTTAATAAGGCAGAAATACGGTAAATGTTGTTCCTTTGTTTATCTGGCTTATTACATTAATGGTTCCGTGATGGGCTTCAATTATTTTTTTTACATAACTTAACCCCAGCCCAAAGCCTTTGGTATTGTGAATATTTCCTGTAGATACCCTGTAAAACTGATCAAATATTTTTTTCAGATGTTCTTTGGAAATGCCTGATCCATTATCCCGGACATGGATAAATATTCCTTTTTCATCATTCTCTGTTCTTATATAAATAAGGGGCGCTTCCTCGCAGTATTTAATTGCATTGTCTATCAGATTTGAGAAAATATTGGTAATATGAATCTCATCTAGTGAAATTACCGGATTCTCAGCCTTAAAATCATGAACAATTTTTCCGTTTTTATTTTGCAACTGAATAGAAAAATTATTTATTACATTGGTAAGAATCTCATGAATATCTGTCTCATTTTTCCTGAGCTTGATCTGTCCTCTATCGAAAACAGCCATATGCAGGACTTTCTCCACCTGGTAACTTAACCTTTTTGTTTCATCTTCAATGACACTGGCAATATGATCAATATTTTTCTCTTCATTTGCAATAGTCTTGTCTTTAAGCATCTGAGATGCAAGAGATATGGTTGATATGGGGGTTTTTAATTCATGCGTCATATTATTGACAAAATCTGTTTTGATATCAGATAACATTTTTTGCCGAAAGATAATATATAAAGTTCCTAAAAAGACTATCAGGAAAAAAATAGTCAGAGCCACAGATGAGTACCCAATGAACCCAAGGGAACGAACCAGATATTTATGTTCATCCGGAAAATACAGCACCAATGAGTTTCCCTGGGTTACAACATCATTGGGAAACAGTATTTGCTTAAAAGTATTACTATGTTTTTTTTCTTCCGTATAACCAGGAGTACGGTATATTATTTGAGATTTGCTTCCCTTTATAGCAAACTCAAAAGGTTGATTGATCCCAAACCTGGCCAGGGTCTTTTTGATAAGATAGTATAAATCAACAGGATGAATCCGTTCCTGGATATTAGGGGGTTTGTGAGATAATTTCTCAAGTATGTGTTCAATGAAAAGGGTTTTACTATCCTGAATCCGGGGGTACACATTTTTGCCGGATGTACGTAATATCCCATTAATCTGTTTTCTCAGGGTGAGTGTATCTCCCCCGGAAAATGGTTCTGCTTTAGATATTCCACTGTTTTGTTCAAGGTGAATCATTTCTTCAGAAGAACGAACATCTGATGTATCCTTTGATGTTCCGGTCAGTGTATCTCCGTTCATCATGCTCCTGCTCTTATATCTCATCTTTATCTCTCCGATCACCGTATTATACATTTCTTCCTTTTCCAGTTGGTTAATCACTTCCTGAAAAGCTTCATTAGCCACACTTTTGAATTGATGACTCTTCACCTCCAGGGCATGGTTCAACCAATAGGTCTGAATGATAACCAAAGCCAGGATCCCAATGGCCATTATTCCGCTCAATATCCAGATTACTTTCTTGTTCATAACCATACAAAGATAACCCTTTCCTTATTTTGCTACAGCATTTTAACACTCTTTAACATCAGTTAACCCTTCTTAACGTATTCTTAGCTTATCTTTGTAGTGTTATTATGAAACATTTAAGAACAAAATACGTATAGATAAATAAATATAAAGAAACAGTAATGTTTGGCATGGTAATTGCATATATATTAAAGAACAAAAAGCAGTAGGTTTTTGGTTTAGGTTAATAAAAGGGTTAATACGGAAAAGGCAGGTGAAATATCACCTGCCTTTTTTTATACGTTAAAACAACCCAATTTTGACCTTTATCACTACAAAAAACAAGGTATTCCCATGATATTTTTCTTTATTCTATTCGTCGCAAGCGGGGGAAACCTACCTGTATCGTCATCTCGTAGTCTCGACAGAACAAGGCAGGCAGGCAGGACTCTCTGACTCAATCAAGTTGAAGTGTCTGTGTTTCCGGGTGAATTTCCGGGTCAATTAAAAAGCAGGTATAAATTACAGGGATTTTTTTTAATTCAGTTTGTAATTGATCTGAAAACTCTTTGCCCGGATCAGGGGATATGTGAAGTAAATAATCAATAGCACGTAATTCTTCAAATAAAAAACCATTTTCAGTCCTATTTGAGATCAGGTAGTAACGCAACATTTTTATTTCATCTTCCGAGGAAAATACGGGAAAGACCAATGTTGTCTTACCTTTTTTTCGCATGATCTTATAATCGGATGTTCGGGCAAAACTGAACCCCGATTTCTCGTTTAATATCCAGCTAAGATGATATCCTTTTTCATGGGAGGCAATGGCAATCAGGATATAATCCGGCGCCGGGTCAATGGTAAGGCGATGTTTTTTTATTTTAGCCATGATATAAAATTAATCACGAACATGTTTCAGAATAACCTGATATCTTCATATGCTTTTTGGGCTGCATGCTGTTCTGCTTCTTTTTTAGAATATCCTGTGCCATCGCCCAGAATGTCCTGGTTTGTCTCTAATAACGAACGAAAGATTTTACTCCCTTTTGAATTTTTACTTTCTGTGGTAACAAAAATAAGCTTCCGGTGATTTTTCTGTGCCCACTCAAGCATCAGACTCTTAAAATCAGAATCTGTCCGCAAAATAAGGTTCAGATGAATAAATTTTTTAAAAAGAACTTTTTTAAAATATTGGCTGGTTCTCTCATATCCCTGATCCAAAAAGAGTGCCCCGATAAAAGCTTCAAAGACATCGCCGAAAATATGTTTATACTGATTTTCAGAATAATAAGTATATTGTACCAATTGATCCAGGTGCAGTTTCAGCGCCATTTGATTCAGAAAGTCCCCATTAACAATCCGGGCACGTAGTTTCGTCAATTCTCCTTCGTTTTTATCAGGATATAAGCGATAGAGATAATCAGAGACGATCGTACTAATAACCGTATCCCCAAGAAACTCAAGTCTTTCATTATTAATATACTGACCAGATAAGGGAACAGAATTAGATCGCGTAATAAAAGCAATCTCATAAAGTCTTATATCCCGCGGAGAATAAGGTAAGAGTCTTTTCATTTGCATATAAAATCCCTTTTGATCGGTTAAAAGGGGTTCGGTTTTTTTCAAACGAAAAGAAAACACAGTTAAGACTCAAATTTCTTAAAAATAATAGAAGCATTATGTCCCCCAAAACCAAAGGTGTTACTCATGGTAGTTTTAACTTCTTTTTTCTCAGCTTTATTAAAAGTAAGATCAAGCTTCGGGTCAATTTCGGGATCATCAACAAAGTGATTGATGGTGGGAGGGATAATATTCTTATTGATGGCAAGAATACTGGCAATGGCTTCCACTGCACCGGCAGCCCCAAGCAGGTGTCCTGTCATTGATTTTGTTGAACTGATATTTAACTCGTAAGCATGTTCTCCAAAAAGTTTTTTAATAGCCTGTATTTCGGCAATATCACCCAGGGAGGTAGCTGTTCCATGGACATTGATGTAATCAATATCCGCGGAAGATATGTTGGCATCAGACAGCGCCTCCTTCATGACCAAGGCGGCTCCCAGACCTTCAGGATGAGGTGCCGTGATATGGTAAGCATCTGCAGAGAGACCTGCCCCGGCAAGTTCGGCATATATTTTAGCACCACGGGCTTTTGCATGCTCAAGATCTTCCAGGATTAGAATGCCGGCACCTTCAGCCATGACAAAACCATCACGCGTCTTATCAAAAGGCCGGGAGGCCGTTTTATATTCTTTATTGTTGGTACTGATAGCCATCATAGAATTAAAGCCTCCGAGACCAACTTCATTAATCGGCGCTTCTGCCCCACCGGTTACAAATACTTCAGCTTTCCCCAACCTTATGTAATTAAAAGCATCTATAATCGCATTGGCCGAAGTAGAGCAAGCCGATACAGTACCAAAATTGGGCCCCCGGAAACCGTACTTAATAGAAATAAGGCCCGCAGCAATATCCGAAATCATCCGGGGAATCAGAAAAGGACTAAAACGGGGGGTGCCGTCACCAAGGGTGAAAGATCGCACCTCATCATAAAAGGACTGAATTCCACCAATCCCGGAGCCGACAATCACTCCTACACGATCATGATTTACTTTTTCCAGATCCAGTGCAGCATCCTTTACCGCTTCTTCGGCAGAAACCAAAGCATACTGAGCATAACGGTCAAGTTTGCGCAACTCTTTCCGATCAAAATAATCCCGGCTGTCATAATTCTTAACCTCACATGCAAAACGTGTCTTAAACTTCTCCGCATTAAAACGTGTAATAAGGTCGGAGCCACTCACTCCATTCTCCAGTGCATCCCAGTAATCAGATACATTATTCCCAATAGGGGTCAGTGCTCCTAACCCTGTAACAACTACACGTCTTAAAATCATCTTTTCTTATTTAACGTTTTCTTCAATGTATTTAACCGCTTCCCCCACTGTTGAAATATTTTCAGCCTGATCATCGGGAATGCCGATATTGAATTCTTTTTCAAATTCCATGATCAGTTCAACGGTATCCAGAGAATCGGCTCCCAGATCATTGGTAAAACTGGCTTCAGGAGTTACTTCACTTTCATCTACCCCCAACTTGTCAGCGATAATCGCTTTTACTCTTGATGCAATGTCTGACATAATTTTAAGTTTTTAGTTACAATTAAAGATTTAAATATCCGGTGCAAAGAAATGTATTTCATTAAAATTTTTCAAACAAATATATATTTTTTTATTTTACACAATCAATCATACAAAAAAATATAAAATATATATACTAAAAGTAAACAACCTAATTACCATATAATGAAGAAAGAATGGAGATTGGCGTTATTCGCCTCCGGGTCGGGTACCAATGCCCAAAATTTGATCGAACATTTCAACAATTCGTTCGATCTAAAAGTTGTATTAGTGGCAACCAACAATCCTGAAGCTTATGTTATTGAACGGGCAAAGCGTCTGGGGGTGCCATATCTGGTATTTACACATACTGATCTGATAGAAAACAAGGTATTGGACATCCTTCAGGAAAATGCAGTTAATTTTATAATACTTGCCGGCTTTTTATGGCTTATGCCTCCAAAAATTTTACGGTCTTACCCGAACAGAATCATAAATATCCATCCGGCACTGCTCCCTAAATACGGGGGAAAAGGAATGTATGGACATCATGTTCATGAAGCGGTGATAAACAACCATGATAAAGAATCCGGCATAACCATTCATTATGTTAATGAGGAATATGACAGCGGGGACATCATTTTTCAGGCCAGATGTCCAGTCCTCCCTGATGACACGCCTGACTTGCTGGCCCGGCGGGTTCATCAGTTAGAATATGAATACTATCCGCAGGTTATTGAAGATTTACTTAAAAATCTATCCTGACGGATCGAGCCTGTCTTTTCTCAGTTTTCTTTAGCTATGTACCCTGGTAACCAGAAAATATCTCAGTTAACCACTATATTAATTATACGATGTGGGACAAAAATGATTTTTCTAATGGTTTTCCCCTTAATCCATTTCGCGGACTGCGGTGCTTCTTTGACCGTTTTTTCCACCGTTTCCCGGGAAACATCAGCAGGAAGGGATAGCTTGAATCGCATCTTCCCGTTAAATGACACCGGATATTCAAACTGATCTTCTACGAGATAAGATGCATCATAATCCGGCAAAGAGGCATAAGTTATACTGGGTTCATTGTCCAGCTTTTCCCATAATTCTTCAGCCATGAGCGGAGCAAACGGTGAGATAAGAATCACAAGGGGTTCCAGGATATCCTTTTTGTTGCATGACAAAGTGGATAATTCGTTGGTGCAGATCATGAATGCACTGACAGCCGTATGAAAGGAAAACCGCTCAATATCATCACGAACTTTTTTTATGGTTTTATGAAGTATTCTCAATTCCTGATCGGTTGGCTTATCCCCGGAAACGGTAAGCCTGTTGTTTTTATCATGAAACAGCCGCCAGAACTTCTTAGTAAAACGCGATATTCCTTCAATTCCGTTTGTGTCCCATGGCTTGGATTGTTCAACCGGCCCCAGGAACATTTCATACATCCGCAATACATCGGCCCCGTATTTGTCTATAAGTTCATCCGGTGTTTGAACATTATATTTTGATTTAGACATTTTCTCAATGTCCCACCCACAAATATATTTCCCTTCTTCCAGCATAAAACGGGCCTCTTTAAACTCCGGTCTCCATTTTCTAAATTGTTCAATGTCCAGCTCATCGTTATGCACCCTATTGATATCTACATGCAACGGCACAGAGAATAATTCACGATCCTTAATATTTCTAGATACAAACAGAGGCTTCAGTTCCCTGATCTTATGCCTGTCAAAGATCACTCTGCCCTCGGATGCTTCAGCAATGGCAAGTTTGATCTCCTCAATAATTCCATCCGGTAATTCAATGATGTCAGCAATCGGTAACAACAGAAGTTTTTTTCTGGTGTTTTGGATATACTCCTGATAGTATTTCTCAAGTTTCTCGAGTTTCTCCTGGCTTTTAATTTCAATGATTAGCCCGGCTCTCTCAAGATAGAAATCGAACTTTCTGTGGCCATCGCTGTAATTTCTTATCAGATGTTCTGCCTCTCCTATCTCTTTTAGTTTCTGCCAGAGTGAGTATTCCGCATATTTCTCCAGATTCACACGATAGACAAAACTGGATCTGCCCAGGATCTTACCTTGGTTTATCAACTTTTGAAAAGGCTCGTCGGTAACAGACAAGTCCTTATCATACAAAAATTTATTCCAGAAACGGGCATAAATAAGATGTCCGGTAGCATGTTCATCTCCACCAATATAGAGATCAACATTTTTCCAGTAACTGACTGCATCTTTCGAGAAGTATTCACGGTCATTACGGGGATCCATATAACGCAAATAATAGCCGCTTGATCCGGCAAATCCGGGCATTGTATTGGTTTCCAAAGGGTATCCTTCGATTGATTTCCAGTTATTTGCCCGGGCCAGAGGTGGTTCTCCTGTTTCTGTCGGAAGATATTTGTCCACCTCCGGTAATTCAAGCGGTAGCAGGCTTTCGTCCAGCGGATAGGGAATACCCTCTTTATAATAGATGGGAAAAGGTTCTCCCCAGTAACGTTGGCGGCTGAAGATGGCATCACGCAGGCGATAGTTTATTTTCCCGTACCCTTTGTTTTCTTTCTCCAGAAAAGAAATAATAGCAGGAATAGCTTCTTTTACCGTCATCTCATCAAGAATTCCGGAATTGATCATATATCCTTCTTTTGAATCATAGGAATCCTTCCAGGCATCTATATGTTCCTGCATTCCTTTTTTTTTGGTAACAACCTGAATAATGGGCAGGTTGAACTTCCGGGCAAATGCGAAATCTCTTGTATCATGAGCCGGGACAGCCATTATAGCACCGGTTCCATAGCCTGCCAAGACATACTCTGCCACCCAGATTGAAATTTTTTCGTTGTTTACCGGGTTGACAGCATAAGCCCCGGTAAACACACCCGTAACTGTTTTTACATCAGATATTCGCTCTCGTTCAGAGCGATTGACGGCCTTTTTAACATATTCATGAACTTCTTCCCGGTATTCTTCTGTAGTAATATTATTAATAAGAGGATGTTCCGGAGCGAGTACCATAAAGGTTGCACCAAACAGGGTATCGGGCCGGGTAGTAAATATCTCTAATTTTTCCGGATGGTTTAAGATATCAAAATAAACCACTGCTCCTTCCGAGCGGCCGATCCAGTTTCGCTGAACTTCCTTTATCGAATCGCTCCAGTCGATTGTATCCAGCCCCTCCAGCAGACGCTGAGCATAGGCAGTAATCCGCAAGAACCATTGTTGCATCATTTTTCTTTCTACCGGATAGCCTCCTCTTTCAGAATACCCTTCTTTCACCTCATCATTGGCCAAAACCGTCCCCAGTTCAGGACACCAGTTCACCCATGTGTCAGAGAGATATGCCAACCGGTAATTCATTAATAGATTCTGCTTTTCCTTTTCTGAGAAATGATGCCATTCGTCAGCAGAAAAATTTTTAACAGGAGAGCAGGCCGCTTTAATATTTTTGTTCCCATTTTTTTCAAAAGTATTGATAAGCATATCAATCGGTTCTGCTTTTTCTGTTCTTTTGTTATACCATGACTTAAAAAGTTGAATAAAAGTCCACTGGGTCCATCTGTAGTAAGATGGATCGGATGTAACGACTTCCCGGTCCCAGTCAAACGAGAATCCCAATTTGTACATCTGGCCCCTGTATTTTTGTATATTTTTTTCAGTAGTCACGGCAGGGTGGGTGCCTGTCTGGATAGCATATTGTTCGGCAGGGAGTCCATAAGCATCAAACCCCATGGGATGTAAAACATTATATCCTTTCAAGCGCATATATCTAGCATAGATATCAGAAGCAATATATCCCAGCGGGTGTCCCACATGCAGACCGGCCCCTGAGGGGTAGGGAAACATGTCCAGAACATAGAATTTAGGACGCGATGAATCATTTTCTGTTTTAAAGGTTTTGTTTTTCTCCCAGTATGCAAGCCATTTCTCCTCAATCTCTCTGAAATTATACTCCATGTCTTTGGTTTTACTATTTCAAAGTGCGAAAATAGAAAAAGTTCATTAATAATTTTTATTAAATTTGCACTCCGGATTTGAATGGTCCCGTAGTTCAATTGGATAGAATGTCAGATTCCGGTTCTGAAGGTTGCGGGTTCGAGTCCCGCCGGGATCACAAAACCGGTACCTTAAGGGTAATCGGTTTTTTTATTAATGCTAGTAAAATTAGCTCAGAATAAAAGCAGGCGGGACGAGAAGTTTATCCCGAGCTTGCCGAGGGAAGTCCCGCCGGGATCACAAAAAGGTTGGCAATTGTCAACCTTTTTTCGGACATATCCAGCGGAGTGAAATATTTTTGCAAGGATGGCTTAGTATGCAAAAAACGCCTGCTCCCCGGGGAGCAGGCGTTTTTCTTCATTCAATTATTTTTTATCTCAGCTTCTTTACTTTAATAGAAGAATAGTTGATTTTTAGTGCATTTGCTCGTCGTAGTGCCAGTTTTATATCTGTGATAATCCCCATTTTTGTATTTTTATCCACTTTCAGAGAGACCGTTAACTTATTTCGGTCAGCTTCATTTAACTGGTCTTTTTCCTGAGCAATGAAATCCCTGATATCTGAAACCGATTTGAATTGGTCATTCAATTGAATTCGGGGTTCGGTGCCGAATTTTTTCTGGAAAGACATCATTGGTTTACCCACGTACATATACGATATCAGAGATTTTTTCACCAGCTTTTTAGCCTCTGTAGCTTCCGGTACATGTATATTTACTTTCAGATTCACTTCGCGCATGACCGTAGTGGCCATAAAGAAGAACAAAAGCATAAAGACAACATCAGGCATTGAGGCCGTATTTATATGTCCGACAGTACGTCCTTCTTCATTGGGACGAAACTTTGATTTCATAATTATTTTCCTCCTCCAACATTTTTAGGTTCAGCTTCAGAGATCACTGCAGGATAGTATTTTTTGATTGCCTCCTGTTTGTTTTTATCAAGTTTATCATATAATATTCCGAACTTGGCTTTAGCCAGTTCATTTCTCAGTTCATCCTTTGCAGCAATCAATTCATTTTGCACTTCTATGTAAGTACCATAAGATGTTCCCCGGTCATTTTGCAACGAAATAACCGGATTCTTGGTCACAAACACATGGCCAAAGTATGGTATATCTCTCCATTCTTTTTCAGGCAGATTACTCTTATTGTCGGGGTTGGCTATAAAATCTTTTGCTGTCTGACGAAGGTAATGAATATCCATTCTTTTCCCCGCAACGAGTAACTCATTATTTTTATTAATAAGGACAACGAACACATTCCGCTCTTTGATTTTATCGCTTTTATTCTCCTGCTTATTTTTTTCGGGCATAGGCGGAAGCATTCGCATTAATCCGGTATCCACATCCATTGTTGTAGTGACAAGGAAAAAAATCAACAGGAGGAACGCAATATCAGCCATTGATCCCGCATTGATCGGTTGTAACTTACGTGCCATGGTTCAATTCCAACTTTTTATTATAAATTCAGTAACTTATTTAAACAATTTGGAAATCTCCACATAGAGAATTACCAAGAAAGCAATACCTGTTAACAGGTATGTAGTAATCAAACCGGTTCCTGCCCATTTTAAAACCTTCGGAGTATTCCCATTTCCCTGATAGCCTGGCAGATTCAGCACCTGGTTTGATGCCAGCAGATAGGAAACTCCCACCAGTACGGCAATGATAACCACTGATACCAAGGCTTTTTTATATCCCCCGGGGTTTTTAATCATGTTTAGAAAAGCAAACACGAGGGTAATAACAATCGTAAGTCCGAGAAGGATATAAGCCCACCACAGTATATAATTTGTGGCAACCGGTTCCACCAGGTTGGTTCCTTTCGTCCCCGGAACATCTGAACCGGAATAAAACCATCCGAACAGCACAACAGATATCCCCATGATAATCCACAGGATAATCTTAATTGTAATTTTTACTTTTTCAGACATAATAAATCATCTTATTTTTTAGCGTTATGTTTTACCAGCATATCGATCAGAGAAATGGAAGCATCTTCCATGGAAACCGTAATACTGTCTATTTTTGACAGGATATAGTTGTAAAAAATCTGAAGGATAATAGCCACGATCAGACCGGCTAATGTAGTAAGCAAAGCCACTTTAATACCACCGGCTACCAGCTGGGCAGAAACCGCACCAGCCATCTGTATCTGGTCAAAAGCCTGAATCATCCCAATCACTGTCCCCATAAAACCAAGCATTGGGGCAATGGCGATAAACAAGGATATCCATGACAGGTTTTTCTCCAGTAATCCCATTTGTACACCCCCATAAGCAATAACAGCTTTTTCTGCCACTTCGACACCCTCATCTGCTCTGTCAAGGCCCTGGTAAAATATACTGGCCACCGGACCACGGGTATTTCTGCAAACCTCTTTGGCTGATTCCACCCCGCCGGATTCAAGGGAATCTTCTACATTTTTGAGTAACTTACCGGTATTGGTAGTAGACAGGTTCAAATAAATAATTCTTTCAATGGCCAAAGCCAACCCAAAAATAAGAGTTAACAGGATAGTCCCCATAAAACCAGCACCACCTTCAATAAACTTGGCTTTGATTTGTTTCAGCAAGACACCCTGGTTTCCTCCTTGCTTATTATTTCCTGCAATGGCTGTCTGTGCCGTTGTATCCCTGGCAGTAGTATCAACAGAGGCAGAATCATTTTGAATGGTAGTGGTTGTGTCACTGTTCGGCTCGTCCTGAGCCTCAGCAAAACCGGATGCTCCGAATCCCAGCATTCCGATGACCGCAACAAATGCAAATAGTTTTTTCATAATGAACATTTACTTTTTAGTTAATAACGAAATCTTTGTTGTGCAAAGTATTAAAAATTATTTCAGAAATCCAATATTTAACGTTTTTTATTCGCTCACTAGCGGAGAGGAAGGGATTCGAACCCTTGGTACTGTTCCACACAGCACACACGCTTTCCAGGCGTGCACCTTCAGCCACTCGGTCACCTCTCCGGTTATGTATGAAAAACAGTATCATTTTTTGGATGCGCAAAATACAAAAAAAAACTTAAATCATTCACACATTTCCCCACAAATTGGTTTCTGCAGGATGATTTTTTTCTCTTTCAGAGGAATGTCAAGACCGAGAACATACATCAGCTTGGTCAGTGCCGTTTCAGGAGTAAGATCTTTTCCTCCGATCACACCTGTCTCCTGTAATTTTTTACCGGTTTCATATTGCTCCATATCCACTGATCCGGCTGAACATTGCGAAATATTCATGATAATGCCTCCTTTATCTACAAACTGTTTTAATAAACCCAGAAACCAGGGTAGCGTAGGGGCATTGCCAGCCCCATATGTCTCCAGAATAATCCCCTGCAGCCCGGGGAGGTGGATTATATCTCTGATCAAATGCTCCGGTAACCCGGGAAAAACTTTCAAAAAAATGACATTTGAATCTATATTCCAGAATAGTTGTAGCTTATTGCTCTCGTCGATTGTCCGGATAGCCGAATTATTATACTGGATATGTACCCCTGTTTCAGCCAAAAGAGGATAATTTGGAGAGATAAATGCATTGAATGTTTCGGCACTATATTTTGTGGTACGATTTCCTCTGAACAATTTATACTCAAAATAAATGGATACTTCCGGAACCATAGCTTCTCCTTTATCATTTAAGGAAGAAGCTATTTCTATTGAAGATATCAGATTTTCCTTACCATCTGTACGTAAGGTACCTATAGGCAATTGCGACCCTGTAAGAATGACGGGTTTCCGCAGGTTTTGTAAAATAAACGAAAGAGCCGAAGCAGTATAGGCCATGGTGTCGGTGCCATGGAGGATGACAAATCCGTCATAGATCTCATAAAATTTTTCTATCATCTGAGCCAGACTTAGCCAAAAAACAGGCTGTACTTCGGAAGAATCAACCACGGGATCAAAAGCTTTTGTATCGATCCGGCAATCGAATTGATTCAGTTCCGGAATCTGATTAAGAATATGACTAAAATCCAGGGGTTTTAACAGGCCCGTGGCCGGATCTTTCATCATTCCGATCGTTCCTCCGGTATATATCAGCAAAATAGTCTGATTATTTTTTTTCATACGGTTGGCTTTTCTCAATTTCTGTTTTTTGGCCGGGAACGATCCAAAGGAAATAATTTCAATGCATTATCTGTTGTGATCCTGGCTATTTTTTCCGGTTCAATCGAAAATAACCCGGCTAAAAATGTTGCAATATATACCAAAAACCGACTTTCATTCCGTTTTCCTCTTTTAGGAACAGGCGCCAGGAAAGGCGCATCTGTTTCTAAAACAAAATGATCCGG
>CAYLJE010000064.1:0-13860 GCA_964383915.1 uncultured Rikenellaceae bacterium | reverse complement strand
AACTCGAACATTCTGAATCAAACACTGACTTTATGGACGGACACTAAATAATAACAACCATACGAAACTAATTTTTAGGTTTTTCCCTTTCATAAAAAACTACCTGTTTTTCCAGAATGTTTTGGTAAAAAGAATCAATACGGCAAAAAGTTCGAGACGTCCCAGTAGCATAAGCGCTGAAAGGACCCATTTTCCTGTAATGGACAGAGCGGCAAAATTAGAGGCCGGTCCCACACTGCCGAGGCCGGGTCCGATCCCTCCCATGGTAGTAGCTACCGCACCCATAGCAGAGGTTACATCCAATCCGTTAAGTATAAGAATTAGTGAACCTGTGGCAAATGTAAGTATATACATCACAAAAAAAGCAAAGGTGCGGGACATCAGCTCCGGCGTCACGGTAGTGTCTCCGATATGTACATTTACCACAGCTTTGGGATGTAAAAGCCGCTGATACTGAACACGCAGATTTTTAAAAAACAGCAGATACCTCCCCACTTTTATACCTCCCGATGTAGATCCCGAACTCCCTCCGATAAACATCAGTAAAAAAATAAAAAACCATAAATGATGCGTCCATTGCATATAATCTGTTGTAGAAAAGCCCGTACATGTTAAAATACTGGCTACCTGAAAAAAACCGTCCCGGAAAGCTTTTTCAGGTTTAAGGTGCTGAAAAAATATTAGAAAAACGGTTACAATGACCCCGGATACAAACAAAAACGTCAGATACAGACGATATTCAGGATTGTGTAACGGTTTGTTGAATTTCCCGCGGAGTACCTGAAGATGCAGGGTAAAGTTGGTCCCTGCCAGGACCATAAAGATCAGAACAACATATTGAATATAAGGAGAATATGCTCCTATGCTGGCGTTCTTTGTCGAAAACCCTCCGGTGGCTATCGTCGCGAAAGAGTGACAAAGAGCATCAAACAACGGCATCTTGCCAAGCATGAGGAACAAGGTTTCCAACAAGACGAGAGAGATATATATCACCCAGAGCGCCCGTGCCGTTTCCCGAACCCGGGGTCGCAGTTTGTTCATCGGCAAACCAACCGATTCGACATTAAATAATTGCATGCCTCCAACCCCCAGAAAAGGAAGGATCGCAATAAACATAATCAGGATTCCCATTCCACCGATCAGGTGCGTTAAACTCCGCCAGAATAAGATCCCATGAGGCAACCTCTCAATATCCGTGACAATAGATGCTCCTGTGGTGGTAAATCCGGAGATTGCTTCAAAAAAAGCATCTGTGTAATGAGGAACATAATGACCTAAATAGTATGGAAGGGCGCCAAAAGCAGCAAAGACAATCCATACAACAGGAACAATAAGATAGGCCTCCCTTTTCCCTATGTCACGATCAGAAGACCGGGTCAGAAACCAGAGCACACTGCCGATCATGAAAGTGATGGCAAAAGACTGCAGATTGGTATGTAAATCCGGCTCTTTATAAATCAAAGATACAAGTACGGGAAAGAGCAAGAACAAACCCTCCAGCATAATGGATAATCCAATAATATTCAGGATTATGCGCTTATTTAGCATGGATTTTATTTAAAAAACTTTTCTACTTTACTTTTGGCAGCAGGGAGGGTAAACACAACCACCCTGTCATGCGGTTTGATCAGGGTATCTCCCTTGGCAATAAAACTGTTTTTCCCCCGGATCACTCCTCCGACAATTGCTCCTTTCGGAAAATCCAGCTCTTTCAAAGAAACTTTGGTTATTTTGGATCCCCTTTTAACAATATATTCCAGGACTTCAGCATCTGTCCCCGTCAGGCATTTAATAGCAGAGACTTCGGACCGGGTCGTAAAACGGAAAATACGGCTGGCTGTGATCAGCTTTTTATTAATGATGGTATCGACACCAATGTTTTCAGCCAGGGGAATGTAATCTATATTTTCAACCTCGGCAATCACCTTGGGAACACCCATTTTTTTCGCCAACTGACAGGAGAGAATATTGGTTTCCGATTTACCAGTTACAGCAATAAAAACATCCATGGTTTTCAAACCCTCTTCCATCAGCAAATCAATATCTCTGCCGTCACCATTAATCACAAGCGTATCTTCCAGAAAATCTGCAAGCCCGGCACATTTTTCCCGGTTTATTTCAATCAACTTGATATTAAACTGCTTCTCCAGGTTCTCAGCCGCACGTTTTCCGATACGGCTACCTCCGAGAATCATGATATTATTAACTTCCAGCTCTTCCTTGCCCGTAAAACGGGACAATCCTTTTAACCCATGCCTGTTGGCAATCACATAAACTACGTCATTCAAACGAAAACGATCGGTACCCCGCGGGATAATCGTCTCATTATCCCGGGTAATGGCAATGGCCCGGTAATTAGCATCATCTCCCCCCCATTCCAATTCAAACAATGAATTTCCAATAATAGGAGATTCTTCATCCAACCGTATTACATAAAGCGATAATTTCCCCCCTGTAAAATCATAAAAATCAGTAGTACCTGCCTGGTGGATGAGTGAGATAATCTCCCTGGCTGCTATCAACTCGGGATAGATCAGATAATCAATGCCCAGACTCTCAAAGGTCTCCCGGTAAACAGGCAACAGGTATTCCATATTATCTACCCGTGCAATGGTTTTCTTCGCCCCCATCCTTTTACCCAGAATGGCCGAGAGGATATTGGTCTCCTCATAATGCGTGACAGTAATAAAAAGATCGGCCTTTTTAACTCCTGCCTCTTTTAAAATGTCAAACGAAGTGGCAGAACCGTTAATAGTCAAAATATCAAAAGAAGAACTTATCTCTTCAATCCGGGATTCCTCCGGATCGATCACTACAATATCATGGTTCTCCTGGCTAAGCATCTTAGCCAGGTGTTTCCCCACTTCTCCGGCCCCTGCGATAACAATCTTCACAGAATCATCAGTTTTAATGCTACAAAATGCGTGGCAAATGTATAAAAATTGTAAAGGATAAGAAATGATATTTTATCATTATACGGTATCTGTCATTCCTCATAAATAAAAGGGCCTTGTTCACGAATGGTAAAAATATTTTTCTCCCCGCAAATTTTCCGGATTTTTGAGACCGCATATACCGGAACGGAAGCATCCAGGATAATCATTTGCGGATGCAGCGTCGTCAACTGTTTTTCTACCAGCCACCATTTTCTTCCGGAGATCACCAGATAATCCAATGTAAGTTCCTTTTTAAATCTTTGCATCGTGCTATCCGTAAGAATATAACCGGTAATATTTCCCACTTCAAAAAAGCCGCGGTTAAAATAAATACTCCCTGTCTTTTGCTTACTGTGCTGTTGCTGATTCTCAGGAGGAAATATCTCCGAAACAGGAATGATTTTTTTCAGTCCATATACTCCCGGCAGATTTTTCAGGTAATAATCCTTTCCCTTTTTATTCCGGATGCCACCAATAACTCCGATACGGCCTGCTGACAGTAAATACCCTCCTGATCCGGGAATATTAAAAACAACAAATCGTTTTTTTTCAGATGTTTGTGTTTCTCTGGTCCCTATCATGAGGATCCCCGTTAATAAAAAGATCTGAAAAGAAATGAGATAAACCGGTTTCTTTATTTTTATAAAAAGTACAAGCGTTATTATCAACAAATACAATACTACAATATCCACCCGGTGCAACCATACAGGTTGAATAACAGCTCCCGGTAACGATTGAATTTTCTGCGTTATATCTAACAACCCTGCTGACAACTCCTTGAGAACATACGCTGCCAGACTTGAAATGACCGGTAGAGGCTGAAAAATGAAAAAGACCAGACCCGTATAGATAAACAGGGTCACCACCGGCACGACAAACAGGTTGGCCAGAGGAAAATAGAGAGGAAATTTGTGAAAATAAAAGAGGGTGATTGGAAAAGTGCCGATTTGAGCAGCCAGAGAAACTGCAATAAGTGACCACATCTTATCCGTCAACCACCAACCGCTAGCAGCTATTCTGTATAAAGGTTTATAAAAAGCAACAATACCCAAAACGGCCAAATAGGAAAGCTGAAAGCCTGTATTTCGCGACGTCACCGGTTGAATAACCAGCAAAATAAAAGCAGAAACAGCCAGGATATTATATACATTGACTTTTCTTTGATAAGCATTACCCAGAAGAAAGAAACTAAACATCAGGGCGGCACGCATCACCGAAGGAGAAAGACCGGTGATAAAAGCATATCCCCATAAAACAAAGATGATGACCACTGTCCGGATGATGGTTATTTTCTTTCCCTGTCCGAACAGGGAGAAAAAATAGAGGAAGACCAAATAAATGATACCTACATGCAATCCCGAAATAGCCAGAATATGCATGGTGCCGCTATCAGAAAAATAGCTTTTTGTCTCCGGATCCAGAAATTCCTTATCACCGGCAGTCAGGGCAGATGCTACCGCCAGCTCTTCCCGGGTAAAACCCTGTTTTTTCAAACAATCTACCAGGTACAACTGTATTTTTTTTGCAGCCAGAAGAAGAGAGTGTCTTCGTATCCCTGAAACGAATGTCCATTGTTCCTCATTTACAAACGCCTCCCAGTAAATACCGTGATCGTTTTGATAACGGCGATAATTAAACTCCCCCGGATTACCTGAAAAAGGAATCTGCCTGAGTTTTGTATGTATAATTACCGCATCTCCGGGTCTCCCTGATGCAATCTTGCTATCTTTATGAAAATACAACAGTGTCCGTCCACGAACTTTGTACCAGGACGTATCTTTCCGAAAGCCGTCTGAGAGGATAAGCACTGCCAGGGAATTTTTCTTTTCCACAGCCGGTTGATAAATATATCCTGATAAAACTACATCTCCGCAGAATTGTGTTTTTCTGCCGATCCTGTTCTCCGCCAGCAAAGCTGCCAGAATACCAACCGAGAAAAACAACAAAAAAAGAGCCGGCCCGCTATACCTGCCTCTCGAATACCTTGCAATAATATCCTTCCCGGAAAATGAAAAAATCAACAATGCCAACCCGACAAACCCGGCAATAAACACCATCCATATCCCATGGGGGATGGTCAAACCAGCCAGATCTCCCAAAAGAAAGGGAAATAAGATCTTTACAAAAGGAATGCCATGTAACACGTGGGAAGAGGAGGATGACATAGAAAAATAATTAAGCCGTCTGAAAGAATAAAGTTAATCCAAATTACGCAATAGAAAAAATTTATTGCTTAATAGCACCCCCTTTGAGAATTCCTGTTACGCCATCCGCAGTTAAAAAAGAACCCTGAATGCCAAAGAACAACCCATCATTTCCAGTATAGACAAGACACAAAAAAGCCGGATACAATCCCGGCTATTTTTAGATTCTACAATATCAAAGACACCTTCTGATGTGGCAGGATGATCCGATAGTTCGATTTAAAGTTTCCTTTACTGATGGCCCGCAATTTAGACCGAAGTAATTTTTTCCGCAGTGAAGAAACCAGATCAGTAAACAGGATACCGTTCAAGTGATCAAATTCATGTTGTATGATCCGGGATGCAATCCCGTCATAATCCTCTTCATGCCATTTCCACTGCTCATCCTGATACCGGATTTCTACCGCAGATTCACGAACCACATCTTCCCTTATATTCGGGATACTCAGACATCCTTCATTAAAAGAAACCGGGTCCCCCCACCGTTCGGGTATTTCAGGATTAATAAAAACATGTTTAAAGTTTTCCAGTGCCGACTCTTCTTCCGCATAAGGGGTACCATCCACAACAAATAAGCGAACAGATTGCCCTACCTGGGGAGCAGCCAGTCCGACTCCCTCCGACTGATACATGGTCTCATACATGTTGCGGATAAAATCTTCCAGACCGGAAACATCTGCAGGGATTTCCTTCGCCACTTTCCTTAACACAGGATGTCCATACACTACAATTGGATAGATCATTTTATTTATTCTTTATTTGTTCCATATAACCTTGCAGGATAATGACAGCGCTTACCTTATCGACCATGGCTTTATCTTTTCTTTTTTCTTTTTTCACGCCCCCTGCCAACATGGCCTGGTGCGCCAGGACAGAAGTAAAACGCTCATCTACGAGGCTTATCTTTTTTGCAGGATACTTCCGGGTCAGTTTTTTTACAAAAGGATTGATCCAGCGGAGTGCTTCTGACGGCTCATTTTTCAAAGTACGGGGATAACCGACAACAAATTCATCCACTTCTTCTTTTTCCAGGTAACCTTTAAAAAATTCCCAGATTTCATGTGCAGGTACCGTTACCAACCCCTGCGCAATAATTCTTTGTGGATCGGTAACTGCAACCCCCACTCTTTTCCTGCCATAATCTATCGCCATAATCCGGCCCATCTCATCTTTCTCTATTTATACTTATTTTAGATTGCAAAAGTACATTTTTTTAATCTTTCCAACAAAAAAAACCGGTTCAATAATGAACCGGTTTTTTCTATTATCATATCAACACATTTATGCTTCAGCTTCCGATTTATTATAATCCATTTCTGCCATGCGTTTATAATACTGATAACGCCATCTGACATCTTCTTTTGCCTTGGCAAAAAGTCTGTCGGCTTCTTCCGGAAACGTCTTCTTAAGCGAAGTAAAGCGCACCTCATTATGTAAAAATTCATCGAACTTGCTCCAGTCAGGTTCTTTAGAATCCAGGGTAAATGGATTTTTACCTTGTTCTTCCTGCTCCGGATTATAGCGATACAATGGCCAGAATCCTGATTCTACAACAAGCTTTTGCTCATCCTGCGTATGTTCCATGCCATTAAGCAGGCCATGGTTAATACAGGGTGAATAGGCTACGATGATGGAAGGTCCTTTATAAGCTTCCGCTTCCCGGATGGCTTTAAACAATTGGGCATTGCTTCCTCCCATGGAAACCTCCGCAACATAAACATATCCATAGGTTATCGCCATAGCTCCCAGGTCTTTTTTACGCACTTTTTTCCCACTGGCGGCAAATTTTGCTACTGCGCCTCTGGGAGAAGCTTTAGATGCCTGCCCTCCAGTGTTGGAATAAACTTCGGTATCCAGTACCAGCACATTTACATCTTCACCGGAGGCCAGAACGTGGTCTAATCCGCCATAGCCGATATCATAAGCCCAGCCGTCACCACCAATAATCCATACAGATTTCTTCACAAGGTAATCTTTCAGGTCAAGAATCTCTTTGGCTACGGCATTACTTTCTTTTTTAAGTGAGGCAACCACCTTTTCAGAAGCTTCTACAGATCGCTGACCTTCATTAAAATTATCCAGCCACAGCTGGAAAGACTCTCTGGTTTCTTCTGATACCTTCCCGTCTTTCAGGAAATCTTTCATTTTCTGAGCAATACGTTCACGTATCTGCCGTACACCCACAGCCATACCTAAACCATATTCCCCATTATCTTCAAAGAGAGAATTAGCCCATGCCGGCCCTTTTCCTTCCGCATTGCAGGTATAGGGAGTAGATGGAGCCGAGGCACCATAGATAGAGGAACATCCTGTAGCATTGGCAATCATCATACGGTCTCCGTAAAGTTGTGTGACTATCTTAATATACGGAGTTTCCCCACAACCGGGACAAGCCCCGTGAAATTCGAACAAAGGCTGAGCAAACTGGCTGTTTTTTACCGTTTTGTATTTATCAACAATATTTTCCTTATATCCCACTTTTTTATCCATATACTCCCAGCGATCAATCTCATCAAGTTGAGTACCCAGGGGTTTCATCACCAAAGACTTTTCTTTCGACGGGCAAGCTTCGACACAATCCCCACAACCGGTGCAATCCAGCACACTCACCTGTATCCTGTAATAGTAATCTTTTGTAGCTCCTACCCCTTTGATAAGTTTTGTCCCTTCCGGTACATTTTTCGCTTCCTCCTTTGTCAGCAGGAACGGCCGGATAACAGCATGGGGACAGACATAAGAACAGATATTACACTGGATACAATTTTCACTAATCCATTCGGGGACATCCACGGCAACGCCCCGTTTCTCATATTTGGTTGTTCCGGCAGGAAATGTCCCGTCTTCTCTTCCTTTAAATGCACTCACCGGCAAGTCATCTCCTTTGAGGTGATTAATGGGGTCAGCTACCTTTCTGATAAATTCAGGTACATTCTTTCGCGTATTTTCCTGTGGTTTATCTTCGAGATTTTTCCATTCGGCAGGCACGATAACTTCCTGTACTTCGCCACCTTTTTCAACAGCAGCAAAGTTCATATTTACAATATGCTCCCCTTTCTTACCATAAGATTTTACAATAGCATTTTTCATTTCTTTGACTGCCAGATCATAAGGAATTACGTTGGCAACCTTAAAGAAAGCAGACTGCATAATCGTATTAGTACGTGTACCCAATCCAATCTCCTTGGCTATTTTGGTAGCATTGATGACATAAAACCCGATATCGTTCTCAGCCATATATTTTTTCATGTTGTCAGGCAGGCGTTTTTTGGTTTCTTCCTCATCCCAGATACTGTTCAGCAGGAAAGTCCCTCCTTTTTTCAACCCCTTGAGCATGTCATATTTTGCCAGATAACTTGAAACATGACAAGCCACAAAATCAGGCGTATTTACCAGATAAGTTGAAAGGATAGGAGCATTTCCAAAGCGCAGGTGTGAAATAGTAATACCTCCTGATTTTTTGGAATCATACGCAAAATAAGCCTGGCAATATTTGTCAGTGGCTCCACCGATAATTTTGATGGAGTTTTTATTGGCACCCACCGTTCCGTCAGCACCGAGGCCGTAAAATTTGGCTTCGAAAGTCCCTTTGGAGGTCACATTAATTTCCGGTCCCATCGGCAACGAAGTAAAGGTTACATCATCAATAATTCCAACGGTAAAATTATTTTTAGGTTTTCCCTGCTTCAGGTTATCAAAGACCGCAATAATCTGGGCGGGCGTCGTATCTTTCGAGCTAAGTCCGTAACGGCCTCCGACAATAAGCGGTCTGTTTTCCATATCATAATAAAGATTCTTCACATCTTTATATAAAGGTTCTCCTCCTGCTCCGGGTTCTTTGGTACGGTCCAGTACAGCCACACGTTTAACGGTCTCTGGCATAGCTTTCAGAAAATACTTTGGAGAATAAGGACGATACAGGTGCACCGCAACCAAACCTACCTTTTCTCCCTTTCCTACCAGATATTCAACCACTTCCCGGGCTGTATCCGTTACAGAACCCATGGCAACAATAACATGTTCTGCATCCGGAGCTCCGTAATAGTTAAAGGGATGATATTCTCTTCCTGTAATTCTGGTAATTTCCTGCATATAGGACTCAACCACATCGTCCACATGTTCGTAATACGGGTTAGCCGATTCTTTGGCCTGAAAATAGATATCCGGATTCTGGGCAGTACCACGGGTTACAGGATGTTCAGGATTTAATGCCCGGTCGCGAAACGCCTGCACAGCATCCATATCCACCAGGTCTTTCAGGTCCTCTAACTCCAGTGCTTCCACTTTCTGGATTTCATGCGAGGAACGAAAACCATCAAAGAAATGCATAAAAGGAATACGTGTTTTAATAGCTGAAAGATGAGCCACACCTGCCAGATCCATAATTTCCTGAATACCACCCGAGGCCAGCATAGCAAAGCCTGTCTGACGGGTAGAATAAATATCACTGTGATCGCCAAAGATAGAAAGCGCATGCGCAGCCACCGAACGGGCACTTACATGAAAAACACCGGGAAGCAATTCACCGGCAATTTTGTACATGTTCGGAATCATCAAAAGCAACCCCTGTGAAGAGGTAAACGTAGATGTCAGAGCCCCTGACTGAAGAGAGCCGTGTACTGCTCCGGAAGCACCTCCTTCCGACTGCATCTCCACCACACGCACTTCCTGTCCAAAAATATTTTTCCTGCCATGTGCGCTCCATTCATCAATATTTTCTGCCATCGGAGAGGAAGGAGTAATCGGATAAATGGCAGCAACCTCAGTAAACATATATGCAATATGGGAAGCAGCATAGTTCCCGTCGCATGTGATAAAATTCCTTTTCCTGGTCATGATTTTATGTGTTTAATTTATTTTTATATTTCATCAAAATTTCATTTCCCAAATAAGTTACAAAGTTAAACAGATTTGAAAATTTTCCATATGAGTTTTGTCATTTCATTAAAGGAGAGGAAAAATCCGCTTTTTCCTCTCCTTTTTTTCATTTAGTCGCTGTTCATAGAAACCAGGAATTCTTCGTTCGATGCAGTCTGCAACATGCGGTCACGTAAAAATTCCATTGCCTCAACAGGGTTCATGTCAGAAAGATAATTCCTCAGGATCCACACTTTATTTAACATGTTCTTATCCAGCAGGAGGTCTTCCCTCCGTGTACCGGATGCATTGATATCCACCGCAGGGTAGATTCTTCTGTTCGCCAGTTTACGATCCAGTTGCAACTCCATATTCCCGGTTCCTTTAAACTCCTCAAAGATCACATCATCCATTTTAGACCCTGTTTCCGTCAATGCGGTAGCCAGGATGGTCAGAGAGCCTCCGTTTTCAATATTACGGGCAGCGCCAAAGAAGCGTTTCGGTTTATGCAATGCGTTAGAGTCCACTCCTCCTGAAAGCACCCTGCCCGAAGCAGGAGCTATGGTATTAAATGCTCTTGCAAGACGTGTAATGGAATCCAGCAATATCACCACGTCATTGCCACATTCAACCAGACGTTTTGCCTTCTCCAGGACAATGTTGGCAACTTTGACATGACGTTCCGCCGGTTCGTCAAAAGTAGAAGCAATTACTTCCGCTTTCACGTTTCTGGCCATATCCGTAACTTCTTCGGGCCGTTCATCAATCAGCAGGATAATAAGATATACCTCCGGTTGAAACCTGGCAATAGCATTGGCGACATCTTTCAAAAGAACCGTTTTCCCTGTTTTCGGTTGTGCCACGATTAACCCTCGCTGACCTTTTCCTATAGGAGAAAACAAATCCAGAATACGGACAGAAAGATTTCCATGACCCTGATCACAAAGTTTAAATTTCTCATCGGGAAACAGCGGCGTCAGATAATCAAACGGGACCCTGTCCCGGATAAAATCAGGATCTCTCCCATTTATCTCAAAAATCTTAGTCAACGGGAAATACTTTTCCCCCGGTCTCGGTGGCCGGATGGTTCCGGTGATGGTATCTCCTGTTTTTAAACCAAAGACCTTCACCTGGGTAAAGGATACATATACATCATCCGGCGATGAGAGATAGTTATAATCTGCTGATCGGAGAAAACCATAACCATCCGAAGTAATCTCAAGAACCCCATTAACAGTGACAACTCCCTCAAAATCATACCGATCAGCTTCTTTCTCAACCTTAACCTCCGTCCCTTTTTTACTGGGCTCGTTGTCAGTATTCCGGTTTTTACGGTTACTCTTCCTGCTGATATTATTATCTGCATTTCTGTGATCCTGGTCTTTATCTCCTTTTTCTCCCTGTTTCATTACTTCGTTTTTCTCCGAGGTAACCGGGGGAAAAGGTTCTTCAACAGTTTCACTGATATTTTTTGATTTTATATTCTGATCGTTTTTCAGGGTTATTTTAGCCCTTCTTGAGGCTGACGACCGTTTATCAGCAAATTCTTCTTTTGTAGATTTGCCCTTCGCAGGAACCTCGGTTTCTTTTTGTGCCAACGGAGGTTTTTGCTGCATTGGTTCTGCCGGTACATTTTTATTCTTGTTCGGCTTCGGCCTCCGGCTTCTACTGCTTGGATGAGAGGATGTGTTTTTCCTGCTTTCCTGGCTGTTTTTCTCCGCAACCAGAACTGCCTGCTTATCCAAAATCCTGTATACCAAATCTTGTTTTCGAAGCGATTCCACACGCTTGATATGCAGACCCTTAGCAATATCGCGCAACTCAGTTACTAATTTCTTGTTTAATTCTAAAATATCGTACATAAAATATCAATTAAAAGTTGGAATTATTTAAATCCAAAACCACTTTAAAATCACGGATTTTTGTTTGACAAAATAACGAAATCATGCAATAGAGCAGAAAATATCTACATAACGCTATTGCCTGAATAAAAATTCCGCTGCAATATTACAGAAAACAATGCAAATCTCAAATTTATAATAATATTTTTTCACTGCATCAATATAAAAAAATAGAAAGAAATCACTGACTTATAGAAACCTTTTTCCTTTTTTATCGTAAAAAATATACTTAAGAGATCATGAAACAACTTAAAATCATAAAACAGATCACCAACAGGGAAGAACATTCTCTGGATAAATACCTTCATGATATTGGAAAAGTTAATCTTTTATCCGGTGATGAAGAAGTTGAACTGGCGTGCAGGATCCGGAAAGGAGATATGATTGCTCTGAACAAACTTGTAAAAGCCAATCTGCGTTTTGTGGTGTCGGTTGCCAAACAATACCAGGGTCAGGGATTAAATCTGGCCGATCTTATAAATGAAGGAAATCTGGGTCTTATCAAGGCAGCCCTTCGTTTTGATGAAACCAGGGGTTTTAAATTTATTTCTTATGCTGTCTGGTGGATCAGACAATCTATTCTTCAGGCTCTTGCCGAACAATCAAGGATTGTAAGACTTCCATTAAATAAAATCGGAAATATCAACAAAATCAACAGGGTTTTTTCCCAGCTTGAACAAGAACATGAACGCGAGCCTACCATTCTGGAGCTGTCTCAGGCACTGGAGTTGGCCCCTTCTGATATCAAAGAAACCATTCTGGCTTCCGGACATCATATCTCGATGGATGTTCCTTTATATCCGGAAGAAGATTTTAATCAATATGACCTCCTTCTCAGTGAAAACTCTCCCCCTCCGGATAAAGAACTTCTGAACGAATCCCTTAGAAGGGAAATTGAACGGGTACTCAATACACTTACAGAGCGTGAAGCTGACATCCTGAGACTATATTTTGGCCTGAACAATAATTTTTCACATACACTGGATGAAATCGGAGATGCCCTCCGTCTTACCCGCGAACGCGTCCGCCAGATTAAGGAAAGAGCCCTGAAAAAACTAAAACAATCTACCCGTTGTAAATTGCTCAGGGCCTACTTGGGATAATTCCGGATTTTTATTCCCCGAATGGTTGACATCCCGGCAAAAACATTATTTTTGCTCCGGATATTAAAAATTGCACGCGATGGAACAAACAATGGTTGCCCCTTCTCTTCTTTCTGCTGATTTCGGAAACTTACAGAAAGATATTGAATTAGTTAATAACAGCATAGCAGACTGGATTCACGTGGATGTCATGGATGGCGTTTTTGTTCCGAATATCTCCTTCGGATTTCCTGTTTTAAAAGACATAAAAAAATATGCGCGTAAGCCACTTGATGTCCATTTGATGATTATTGACCCCAATCGCTATATCAAAGCATTTCATGAGGCCGGAGCCTCTATGTTGACTGTCCATTATGAAGCCTGTACTCACCTTCACCGTACTTTGCAGGTTATTAAAGAACAGGGAATGAAAGCAGGGATTGCATTAAATCCCCATACTCCTGTACAACTACTTGAAGAGATATTACAGGATGCAGATATGATACTGGTGATGTCGGTAAATCCCGGGTTCGGCGGACAAAAATTCATTGAACATACCTATATGAAGATACGTACCCTTTCAACCATGATCCGGGAAAAGAACCTCAACACTTTAATCGAAGTGGATGGAGGCGTCACCCTTGAAAACGCCGGAAAACTTGTGGAAGCAGGCGTTAACGTGCTGGTAGCGGGAAACACGGTCTTCAAATCGAATAACCCGGCAGAAACGATAGCCAAACTGAAGGAAGGATGATCAATGCCCGCCCGACGAAAGCCGTTCGGACTGGTCAGCAGACAGGGATGAACATCTGTTCGGACGGGAAGGTTGATTATTGAACGGGTTTGCGATTTAAATATACCTGGTTCTTTTTCATCGCATCAT
>CAYLJE010000063.1:8074-13899 GCA_964383915.1 uncultured Rikenellaceae bacterium | reverse complement strand
ACATACAACATTAACGGAAAATGGTCCAATTCTTTATTTGGCAAACATACGAGCTCCCTACGTAGTTTTTAAACAACACCCTGTATATCTTCTAATTACACAACCTCCGTTTATACAAATTAATGAATTACCTCGCAGCAAGGAGTCGAGGTATCACTATACGAATCCTTCTCTAATCGCTGCAAGCAGCGGAGTATTAGACTCATTTATCCCGATACGCTTCACTATCGGGATTCATTCAACTTACATATTTCAATTCACTTCGTTTTTAAAATATGAGTTTCATGAATAACAGAATTTTTCTGAGCATTCCCGGTTCATGTCCCGGAACAAAGTGCAACAAATCTCCTGATTGGCCGGCGTACAATGACTATAATCAAAAGAACAGTACCCAATATCAATATACAGGTACATTCCCTTTGTATGCATTAACATCTACTTCCGGAATCTTACTCTGAAAAGTTTTGTTGATCCCCTGGATAATCTGATTCACAAGACAAGCATTTCCCCGCTGGTTAAAGTGCAATCCATCCAGTGAATAGATACTATTTAACTTCAGTCTGCCATTCAAAGGGACCCCGTTAAAATTCAAAATAGCATCACTGGCAGGTCTCCCCCAGCCGTTTAGTCTCCCGGTATTCGCAATCTCATGAATTGTTTCCCTGACATCTATAAAAGCCAGACGGCCCGGGTTGGCCTTCACTTTCTCAATAAGGATATTGTTAAAAACCCGTATCCTGGATTTGATGGTTTTAATTTGTGCTTTGGTCAGGTAATATTTTCCCGGGACAGGAATCAAGGAGCCCAAACCATTTTGCAACATCTCCCCGGGCATATTCATAAAGACCATTTCTCCTTCTTTCAATTGGCGAATTTTAGGCAATGGTTTACCATCCGGATAAAAGGCATCCGACAGGCTACTATCTTCAACAACTACAGGTTGCGGATAAGGAGTGGCTCCATTATCATTGAAACTAATATAAAACCGTTTTGCGTTGGCCGGGTTCTGGTTATTCTCTGTAACAGCCAAATTAAAATCATGGTAAAAAGCATTCGCCAGGGTCCATTTACTGCCGCGAAGTTTAATAAAGTTATAAGAGTAATAATAAAAAAACGGCAGGTCGTCAATATCCGGGAGGGAAAGGATAACCCCTTTACTATCCGGCTGGCTCAATAAAGAAGACAACAATATATTCAGTCGGGATTCAAACAAAGTGGCAGGCGTAAGATCTGGGGGAGACATTTGAGCAGGAACGGCAGGCAGGCTGTCTCCAGCACCTCCGGAGGTGGCATAACCTAAGATATCAGACATCCCTATCCATAACACAAAAAAAGTAGGTTTTCGATTTTTTACCTGACTTAGCAAAGTTGAAATAGAAGGTTCAGCCGCCATTCGTTTATAATATTTATTAGTCTTTAAGCCGGGATCATCGATCTGAAATATCCGTAAAAAAGGAATAGAAAAATCATTTAACGAGTTTTTATCTCCTGAAAAAGATTTCACTTTCTCTCCCGTGGTGGTTACGATAACCGGTGCTTCCGACTGATTATCTTTGAAAACGTATATATACCTTCCATACAGATGAGCACTGTCCGAAGCATATTCATTATAACCATTCACAGACTGAATCCCCGCCTGATGAAAGGTCTGTAATCCGATTTTTTCCAACTGACCGGCAAATATGGCAGTAATAGAATGCTGCTGACCTTCATCGTATAGGGCTCCATCCATAAAACCGGCCAGGTAATCATCCCCAACACCAACAAAAGAAGATAAGTCCAAGTTATCCGCCTGATATTGGTTAGCTGTTTCAGGAAAGTCATATTGACAACCCCCCGGAATAAGCAGTGCGAGTATCACAGAAAATCCGGGGATAAACCATTGTTTCCATTTTCCGGAAAACGAACGGTAAAAGAATAAAAAAAATCGGGTCAGTTTATTCATAATCTAAAAAAGTCTGTTAGAAAAGTCCTCCGAAAATATCATCAATCCTGTAAGATATATAATAAAATACGCCCACCTGCGTACCACCGAAGGTATTGGCATAGGGAATATCAAAAAAGTTATTTATCCCGGCTTTCAACCATGAACGGGGTTTATGAAAATGATAAGAAAACTGTATATCAAAGGTATTTATAGGTTCTACCCATCCGTCGCCAAACGGACTTTGCCAGAAAAAACGACTTTGATATCTCCAGTTCACCTTAAATCCCACATTCTTAAAACCCGGATTATTTTCCATTTTGTCCATGCGTCTGTTAGCCAATGAAATATTCATCTTAAAAGGGGGTGTATTAAATCCCGGGACAATAGGATCCAGGATATCACTCTGGATATCTGACCAGGTAAAGTTTCCTGACACAATCGATCCCAACGGTGTCAGCCATTTCCAACCCATTGACACCCCTTGTGTAGATACTTTTTCCGATGAATTACTAAAAACGTAATATACGTCCCGCATGGTGGATGAATTAATCTGCGTAGAAACAGTGAACAAATCAACCTGTGGGCTGGTACGTGGTTTTACGATACGAACCAGACCTATGAAATTCTTATAATCACTATGATAATAGACCATATCCAGAAAAATTTTATGGTATATATCTGTTTTATACCCCAGCTCAAACGTGGTCACTTCCTCAGGGACAATATTTTTCAGCTCATCTTCCGAAACAATCCCGTTTTGGAGAGTAACGAGATTTTTTATTCTAGCCTGATCCTGACTATAGGGTGGATCCATGCTTGAAATATCATTCTGAACAGAGTCATTAAAAACAAGGACATTTTGCATAAAGATACTGTTATGGGGAATGAAATAGGGTTTATATATTCCATTTAGCCCACCCAGCAAGCGGGCTGTACCAAGATCCTGGTTAATATATTGCTCTTTGGCCCCGGGGTTGCGGAAACCCTTCAGACAAGAAGCTCTGAAATAATGTCTTTTCTTCAAAGTGTATAAAACAGAGACACGTGGAGAAAAATGGGCAGTAAAATGTTCACTTTTATCCAGTCTTACCGAAGCATTTAGCTGGAGTTTCCTATTCAGGAAACTCCTGGATGCAATAAGAAAAGCTCCATACTCAAAATAAGAAATATTGTTTCCCGTGGTATCCGGGAAAATAGTCCCCTGCGACACGAGATTATAATAACGATAATTTCCACCTAATTCAAAATTCACAATCGGTATAATATTTTCCAGATTGTAACTGCCTTCGACCTGATATAAAGCCGAATTATTGATCATACCGGCACCTTCCCTAAAGTTATTAATAGAGATGATTTCCTGTTTTTTCTTCTCAAATTCCTCCGTCCTAGGCATTAACATCCTGTGGTCTGCATAAGCACGTGCCTCTACGTAATCCCCGGAACGAACCCCATATTGCAGGAATCTCCCGAGGTATGCATTTTCATAATCCCGGAACCATTGATCGTCGCTCTTCCAGGAACGTATCAGATGATAAGCCAGAAAACGTGCGTCATAAGTATGGCCTGTTTGCTGCTGTGTAGTATAACCACGGAGCATAAAATGAGTTCCATTCACTTCAACTTTCCCCTGATAAATACGGAAATCGGTCAGAGAGATACGATTATCGCCGGTATAAGCGGTAGTGGTTGATGTAACCTTCCCATTCATTTGTGCAGTCACCGAAGGAGTAATTTTATAGTATAGTCCCGCACCCATCTTAATATTCTTCACATGGTTGTTTATTAAATATCTGTCTCTGTAACCGGTACGTGAGACAATGATATCCTCCCCGTTTTTACCTACCGGTAACATCTTGATAATCTCGTCCCCATACTTATTCAATGCGTCATAGCCCGGGTCATATTCCCAGTGTACACTCCCGGGCCGGATGTTAGTAGTATCATCAGCATACCAATCTTTTCCCCTCATGAAAGAACCTGTAAGTTTAAATGCAAATCGTTTTTTTATTACGTCAGCAATCCGGAATCCTTCATCGATAAGGGGTTTCCCAAAAAATTGAAAAGGATGATCATGGCCGGCATGTACATCGCTTACGCCGGGTTTTACATAAAAACCTATTCCCGGGTATTGAAAAGGGTCTTTACTTTTCATCAACAGGATCCCATTCAGTGCATTTCCTCCATATCTGGCATTGGAAGGTCCCGGTAAAAAATCAATTTCATCTACATCCAGCTCGTTCAGTCCAGCTATATTTCCCACAGCAAAATTCATCCCCGGAGCTTGATTATCCATCCCGTCCACAATCTGAACAAAACGTGTATTTTCAGTAGAGTTAAAACCTCTTGCATTGACGGTCATAAATTGCATGCTCTGCGTGGCCACATCTACCCCTTTAAGATTGGCTAAAGCTTCATAGAAATTGGCGGAAGGTGTTTCTTTTATGCTGAGAGCATCCACCACCTCCATTGAGACGGCTTTATGGATGGTTTTCTGTTCCACTTCTACAACCGGGGCTGTGACCACTACCTCCCCTGTCTGATAGGTGTGGCTGACAAGATAAATACGAATACCTGATTTGGGATTCTCTGTCACAGTGTATTCCCTGGTCTTGTATCCAATCATAGAAAAGCTCAGCGTATAGGGTAAATGATAGGTAAACAAAAAATGAAAGTATCCTCTCACGTCTGTTCCCCCACCCGTATGGGTTCCCTTTACAACAATATTCACTCCTGCCAAAGGCTCTTTCGTTTCGATGTCCTGGATTCTTCCGGAAACCTCCATTCTTTGCTGACCAACAGCCTGAAAACCAATGAACAAAAACAGCAAAGCAAATATCCAAAAATAATTTATCTCTTTGTTCATAAAATATTATAAATTGTAGCACAAGAAAACATCCATGATATAGAGCTCATGACTTAAAAATCAATCATGAAAAGAAGTCATAAATGTATATAAATTTCGTATGTTTAAACGGGCTTCAATAGTATATTCATACAATTTGTTCCTGCTTTTTTTGATTTTACCGTAATATAAATAAATCAACGCCTGAATATTATGGAAAAAGAGGAACCGGTAATCATCCGGACAGGAGATAAATCTCATACGTTATACCTTCCTTCCCTGAATGAGAGCTATCATTCCAGATATGGAGCCATAAGAGAATCATCACATGTATTTATACAAAATGGTTATTTGCAAACGACGCAAACCCCTTTGTATATTTTTGAAGCAGGCTTTGGTACAGGGCTGAATGCTTTGTTAACCCATATTGCTTCACGCCGGGACAAACGAACGGTATATTATTCTGCCATAGACCTTCATCCCCTGGACATATCTGTTGTTAATCATTTAAATTATACCTCCATGCTTCAGACAGATGAAGAGATATTCAGAAGATTGCATAACCAGCCATGGGATAAAGAGTATTTGTTGGATGAAAAATTTTATTTAAAGAAAATCCATGCTGATCTAATTACCTATCATTTTACCAGGCATTTCGACCTGGTTTATTTTGATGCTTTTGGTCCTGCAGTTCAACCGGAAATGTGGCAGGAAACTATAATGAAAAGGATATTTAAAGCTTTGAATCCGGGAGGAATATTTGTAACTTACTCTGCCAAAGGATCATTACGGAGATCCTTATCCGGCATTGGGTTTCATGTCAACCGTTTGCCGGGTCCCCCCGGAAAGAGGGAAATGATCAGGGCCATAAAAACCAGATAAAAAATGATAAAAGAAATATTCACTGTTGGTTAGAAATCATGTCGGGATTTCTATTAATTTCGCAGGATGGTAAAATAAAAAAGGGTTAATATGAAACATATTTTTTATTTTGTAGCGGCATTCCTGTTATCAGCAATCATTTTTTTTTCCTGTAAAAACACAGATTCTTCAAAT
>CAYLJE010000063.1:1264-7974 GCA_964383915.1 uncultured Rikenellaceae bacterium | reverse complement strand
TGAAACCAAACAGGTTAGTAACAAATTTCGCAAACGGGAATTTGTTATCGAGAAAAAAGCAGAAGTCAATGGCCTTGATTTCACTGATTACATTAAGTTCCAGCTCACACAGGAACGTTGTGATCTGATCGACGGGGTTCAGCTCAATGATGAAATCAAAGTTTATTTTAATCTTCGTGGAAATAAGTGGGAAAAAGATGGTGTAACCAGCTATTTTACAAACCTGGATGTCTGGAAAATCGAACCTGCCGGGATAAGTGCTGCTTCATCAACTCCTCTGCCCGGTACGGAAGATATTCCGCCGCCTGATGAAACGGAAGTTGACGATTTGCCGTTTTGATGCAGGCCCGGGGTTAAAACGCCTGCACAAAGCAAGTACCCCGTCCTGAAACACATCCATAATATCCATGGGTGTCCCCTGTCGTTGCAAAATGAATAACTCAAGATTATCCATACAGCCAGCGGATAACTTCGTTATCCCGGCTTCGTATGCCGGAAATAATCACTTCTCTGGGATAATGATCCATAAAAACAGGTATTTGAATAAAATATTTGTCAATATAATATGTCCACCAAAGGAAAGATTATGTTTTCTGGATATACTTTTTAAACATATACCGGAAAGGGTCCAGAATTCTTCTTAACAGGGATCGTTTTTCCGTCAGTATCTCGCCTGTGCCTTCCATTTCCTGTTTAAAAAGAAGCTTCTTTCCGTAAGTTGTTGTCAATCCGTCCGGTAAATCAATATCAATAAAGTAACTGTTTCCATCAGGCACCAGTGACACTGAGGAAACGACACCACGGATCATTCCGTATTCAAGGTAAGGGTAATTCTTCAGTTGAATATTTACAGGCAAGCCTGACTTCACCTGTCCTGATCTTCTCATAGGAATCTTCATCCGGCCAATCCACTGCCCGGGATCATCAGGGATAATGGACAGTACCGGTTGACCCCTGGAAACATACTGATGAGGAGCCCAGTATTTTGTAAAAGAAACCTTTCCACTGACAGGAGCCATGATAATATGTCCTTTTCTCCAGTCATCAAGACTGCTAAGTAATTTCTTCAGGTTCTTTTGCATTGCAAGAATCTTATCATTTTGTTGGTTAGAGAAAGTCATTTTTGTATCGAGTATTGCCTGCTCCAGTTTTGATATCTGTATCGTTGCTTCGGATAGCCGGACCCTTGTCTGTTCAAAGACCTGTTTCTTACTGATCCATACCACCATCGATTTTTCATAGTCCGATTTGGATAATACCTTTTTTGAATAGAGAACAGAATCCCGGTAAAATTGATTCCGGATCAGGGATAGCTCCTCCTCTGCCAGGTTTCTCTGCCGGTATAGGCGATTGTAATAAACTTTGTATTTTTTCAACTCAATCTTTAATTCTTTAAGTCTTTTTTCGTGGAAATCCAGCTTTTTGAAATGCAGGTAATCGTCAGATGCCTGCAAAAAATCAGCATAAAAAGGCTGTACCTGTCCCAGGTGATTGAAATCAGGGAATCCTTCTGCCACTTTTTCCGGAATTGCAGAATCCGGCAAAGCAGCCAGTAGATTCTTCAACTGTATTATTTCTTTATAATCGGCAGGGCTCTCCAATATGACCAGCAGATCACCTTGTGCCACCTGTTGGGTATCCTGCACCAGGAAAGCATCAATTTTACCATCCACCCTGGCCACCAAAGATAATGGAGGGTTCTGGGTAGTGATAACCACCGGCGCCATGACTTTATTCGGATATTTAAAAACAGCACTACCCCCCAAAAACATCAGGATAATCACAAAAAAAACCGTCACCCCGTAGCGGATAAGCCACCCCGGGGGTTGTCCGATGATATCTTCAATCTCACCGCTGACCAACTCCCGGTTAATTTTAGCATATTTATGGTCTTCAGGCATCTCCTGTATTTAACTCTTCTTCATTATAACCCCAGTTCCAATTGATTCTTCACCAGATTATAGTAGTATTTCTTTAAGGCAATCAATTCGTTATGTGTACCCCGTTCCATAATCCTTCCTTTATCAAGGACAATAATCTGATCAGCATTTTTTACTGTACTCAGGCGATGGGCTACCACCAATACCGTTCTGCCTTTAAAAAAAGCATTCAGATTATTCATGATCACCTTTTCGTTGTTGGCATCCAATGCGTTGGTTGCCTCATCAAAAAACAAAAACTGTGGTTTTTTATAAACAGCCCTGGCAATCAGTATTCTTTGTGTCTGTCCTGCACTAAGCCCATGCCCTGATACCCCTACCCTGGTATTCAGACCAAGTGGCAATGACCCGACCAGATCGCTCAGGTTCGACACTTCAATGGCACGGTATAACCTCTCCATATCAATATCCTCTTCTCCCGGAGCGATGTTTCTGGCAATCGTGTCTGAAAAGACAAAGCCATCCTGCATCACCACACCGCACACTAACCGCCAGAACCTGGCATGAAAAGCATTCAAAGGGATATTACCTACCCTTATCTCTCCTTTTACCGGTGCATAAAACCCCAGTATAAGCTTAATCAAAGTAGTCTTTCCACTGCCACTCACTCCTACCACTGCAGTGACTTTGGATGCCGGAATCTCCAGAGAGACATCTTCCAGAACAAAAGGAGAATGAGGCCCTTCGTATTGAAAGTATAAATTTTTTACTTTGATATTTTTTTCGCGAGGCAGTTCGTGTAATTTCTGTATCTCCTCCTTTTCCTCGTCGTCCATTGCCTGCACCTCTGCCAGCCGTTCCATGCTGATCCTTGCATCCTGGGTACGCTGAAAAAACCCGATCATCTGATCCAACGGCCCGTTCAACTGTCCGATAATATACTGTACCGCCAACATCATCCCCAGTGTCATATCTCCCCGTATCACAGCTGTGGCAGCAGCAACCGTGATCAGTATATTCTTCAGCTCGTTGATAAACGTAGCCCCTGCCATTTGATACTGACTCAGAGCCAGCGACTTAACATTTATCCTGAAAAGACCTGCCTGAATATGTTCCCATTCCCAGCGTTTTTGTTTCTCAATATTATTCAGCTTTATCTCCTGCATCCCTGTAAACAACTCAATCAACATGCTCTGATTTTGAGCATTTTTTCTGAATTTACGATTATCCAATTCACGCCTGCGTTTCATAAAAATATTAACCCACAAGACATATAATATACTCCCTCCCAGAAATAACCAGAAGATCAACATATTATAAATAGCCAGGATAATTCCGAACACCACAAAGTTCAAAAGTGAAAATAAGATATTCAAAGAGGATACCGTCAAAAAATATTCAATACGTTTATGATCATTTATGCGCTGCATCAAATCTCCGATTACTTTCGAATCAAAGAAAGCGATAGGCAGGCGCATCAGTTTCATCAGGAAATCAGCGATCAGTGAGATATTCACCCGTGTGCCCAGATGCAAAAGGATCCATCCACGGATAAAATCCACCACCATCCGTCCCAGAAATAAAAACAACTCAGCCAACAGAACCAAATAAATAAATCCCAGATCCTGATTATTAATCCCGAAATCAACAATCTGCTGAGTAAGGAGCGGGAAAACCAACTGAATCAGACTTCCTACCAGTAAAGCCAGGAGCACCTGATATACCAGTTTTTTATAAGGCCGCAAGTAGGTTAATAAAAATGTTAACCGGTTTTTTTCCGGTTTTTCCCCTTCATATGAATAAAAATCAGGCGTTGTCTCCAGCAACAAAGCGATCCCTTTTTCTTCCCCGTTCTGCCGGTCACTGATCCATCCTTTCAAAAAATCTTCAAACAAATATTTCCGTAGTCCATAAGCCGGATCGGAAACATAAACAAACTTTTTTGTGATTTTATATACCACGATAAAGTGACGCTGGTGCCAGTGTACAATGCAAGGCAGCGGAGCTTCTTCCTTTAGCTTTTTAAATGTAATCTTTACGCCGAGAGATTTAAGTCCGATGGATTCTGCGGCATCACTGAGGCCCAGTAAAGAAACGCCTTCCCTGCCGATATAACTCCTCTCGCGTAAGGTCTGCAGACGATACGTCCTGCCATAATATTTGGCAATCATAAGCAGGGAGGCGGGACCACAATCCTTTACATCCAGTTGCTTAAAAAAAGGAAAACCTCCCATACATCTGTATTATGATTAAACCAGATACAAAGTCTAAAATTAAATAAAAAAAATTCAGGAATAGAATAAACCTCCCTGAATAAATATTCATTGAAAATTTTCTTCGATAAAAAATCCCGGTAATATACCCCCCGGTTAAAGGTAACTGAGCTCCCTGTCCTTTAACCAAAAATCAATGGTACGAGAAACGATATAACTATTTTTTCTGATCTCTGAGTCACGAAACCGCAAAAAAACGATACCCAACTGCTCCAGTTCCTCCTGGCTTTCAGAATCTACAAAAGAGATTTCAGAAGAATAATTTTCATCCGGATCCACAACAATGGCGACTTTCCATTTTTCACAATAAAAATCAATAATAACATGACCAATACTTTTATCTTTCTCAAAATGATAATGCCTGAACCGGTCTGTGTGCAATATTTCCCAGAGTTGTTTTCTTTCTTCTGCCAAATTAGAAACTACATCTATTTTATTCTTTTTCCCCTCCTGATTATCTGATTCTGTCCTATTCATAGATATTTTATGTTTTTTCGGTTAACTAATAAAGCCATCCTGCCCAATCATTTTTTAAAAACTTATTTTTTTCGATATCCTCCCTGTTTTTGTTCCTTGTCATCATCCCCCTTACTGAATTCATCGGGAGGAAACAACCGATACTTAAAAGGTAAAACAAAACCGATTGTATTCCCTTTTCCTCCCGGATGTGCCACAATATCAATGTCTCCTTTCATCAACGACACCAAATCACGTATGATGGACAGGTTAATATCCAGGTCTTGCCTGCTTTTTTCAAGTTCTCCGGGATTTTTAAATAACCTTTGTATATATTCAGTCCGGTACTGATCAGCCGAATCGGAAACAAAGAACCTGATACGTTGGTTATCGACAGGTTTATATCCGAATTCAATACTTCCCTCTCTTGTTCCCTGTAACGCATTTTTCAATAGTCCGGCAATCATCTGCTTCAGTCTTCGCCTGTCACAATTTGCAACAATCTTTTCAAATCCTTTTTTTCTGCTTAAGATCAGTGTCAGGCTATATTTTTCCTGGAGATATTTTTCCATGGAAAAAGCCTCATATAACTCATCAAAAAGAAGATCCAAACGCACACCCTCTTCCTCAGTCAACTCCAGTTGCCCCGCTGTAAGCATGGCATAATCTATCAGATTCTCAATACGGGTTAACAACGCATCAGTACTGCTATTCAAATACTGAATATACAATTTCCGTTTATCCTTATCTATCTTGTCATTGATCAACAAATGAGCAAAGCCAACAACGGAGTTCAGGGGAGTTCTTATTTCACGATTCACCCTTGAGATAAAAATCTTTTTGACTTTTCTTGCTGACTCTTTTTCCCGTATGAGATCCTTCTCCAGCTCCCTTACCCTTTCAACTAGTTCCACCTTGCCCAAATCCTCTGTTTTTTTTATCATTGTATTTCTTCCTTCATTTTACATATATATTTCTTTAGGTTTTTTGCAATGATTAACTTTCATTCTGTCAGTTCATTCTGATGCCAGTTTCTTTAGTATTTTTTCTGCTTTCAGCATGTAATAGCCTTTTTCCGAAATAATTTTCCGGTACAGGACAATGGCTTTTTTGTTTTGATTGGTCATCAGAAAACAAAATCCCAGGTACCACTGTGCCTGTTGAAAATACAGATTGTCTTTGTGCCTGATGATCCTGCTAAAAGAGCTGTCAGCCCGGGTGTATTCTTTTATTTCGAAATTTGAGAGACCATCCATCAGGTTTGCATCCATCCTGGTCTTATCTTGTGTCAATACCTGTTCAAACAAATGAATGGCTTTCTTATACTGTTGTTCATTGTATTTTTCCACCGCTTTGCGGAAAGTAGCATCCAGGGTCCCTTCCGGACTTCGGTAATCAACAGGCACGTGATAAGGCCGATAATACGCCGCCACAATCGCCTGATTAAGAGGAATGCTATGGGTATGTCGCCTGACCAGGAAAGCCAAACCAATGACTACAATCACCATAGCTGCTATGCCAATCAACCGGTAAACCGGGCGGTTTAAACGTATAGCCGCCTTCCTGCTTGTCCGGTAAGAAGCATATACGTCTTGCAGGGTTTCCCTGAATTCAAGGGCTTCGGTGTCTAATAAGACCCTGTCGGTTTCTTTTATCATCTCCAGTATCTGCGCAAGCTCAGGGTCATCGGGCAAACGTCTTTCAAAAGCCCTCTTTTCTTCGGCAGACAACTCCCCGTGAAGGTAGCGTTCTGCCTCATCCGTTTTTTGTCTCTGTTCCTTTTCCATATTTTTTTTGATTTTATGTTTTAGTATGCATAATAAAAAGGTTTAAATTTAATAATCTTATGTTTGTTCTTATGTTTTTAACATTTCCTTTTTTCTCCAATAGTATCTCTAATAGTATATATATCAACATATACCCTACACACAAAATGTATGCATGCGCTCATGCCAATCTCCCTGGTTTCCTCACCTGTCTATCCACGATACTCTCTCCCACGAAGAAAATAAATCCTCCGAGGCATTTTATCCCAGTGGCCTCGTACTTGGTTCCAGGTTCCAGACACTTGAACCCTGACTCTTTCTTCAGCAATTATTTG
>CAYLJE010000063.1:0-1164 GCA_964383915.1 uncultured Rikenellaceae bacterium | reverse complement strand
CATTTATTTTGTAATTTAAAATGATTCTAAATATATTTGACTGATATTCTGAAACATATAGATATCTCCAAAAAGTGCTATTTTCAGGTTTTAGTTAACATAATATTATTTTCCGGGAGAATCTGAGGAAAATAATCCCCCCCTGGAAATCATCCTCTAACTGAAACTTTTTGATCGCAAAAGCAGTATGAAAGGGTATAAAATCTTTGTATCTTTGTCATAATGAGCAGATGGAAAAATATTTTTATCCTTCTTATTCCGGGATTGATCTTTTCAGAATTATTCTCCCGGGGATCAAACCTGTGGACCCTCAGTGCAGACCAGTCCCTGCCGGATTCCGCCCATGTGTATGTCAGCCGTGCAGATTCCTTGAACCGCCTCCGTCAGTGGCAGCAGGCAATCCCTTTTTACCGGAAAGCGGAGACTGCCTATCTGTCTCAGGGAGACATCCGGCAGGTATGGCAATGCAGGTACAACCTGATCAAGGCCTTTGGGAACCTGCAGGCATATGACTCGATGAAAAAAGAGTTGAAAACAGCCGCCCGTTTTCTCCGGGAAAAAGCTCCTGATGACCAGGACATGCAGTTGAATCTTTCTTTTTTACAGGGATATTATTTTTACCATTCCGGACAACCTGCCCGGGCTGTTCCCTTTTTTTCCCGGATGCTTACTATGGAAAACAATGGTCGTTTACTGCGATCTGCCCACCGTTACCTGGCCTATAGTTATTTTCAGACAGGAGATTTTCCAAAAGCCAGGGATCACATGCTCACCCTGTTATCTATGGAAGATACATCTGCAAATATTACATTCGATTATGCCGGGGATTTACACTGGCTGGCCATCCTCTATACCTATTACCTCGGCGATCCGGCTGCCGGATTGCATTATCTGACCCAGGCTGAGAAATTTTACCGCAAAGCAAGACCCGGTCCGGAAGTGATCAGCAAGCTTTATAATGAATTCGGCACAAATTACATGAAAACAGGGAATTACAGCAAAGCCGAAGCCTACTATACCATGGCCCTGAACAATCTTCCCCGGCGTAACAAAACCCTTTCCGTAAGAGCCAATCTTTACAATAACCTGGGGATTATCTCGGATAAAACGAATCATTTTGCCCGGGCCGAATCTTATTTTAATAAAAGTCTGGTTATCAAACGG
>CAYLJE010000062.1:10299-14114 GCA_964383915.1 uncultured Rikenellaceae bacterium | reverse complement strand
ACATTATGGACAAACACTAATTAGACGCTTATGCATTAAAAGAAGTTACAATAAAAATAAAAAATATTTAACAAAAACTGTTACCTGAAAGATTCTTTCTGCGTCAAAAAAGAGTAAATAATTAATTGTTTAATTAAAAATTTTTATCATGGTTGGAGGAATTATTATATCCGTAACATTTTTTGCAGCAGTTTTTGGCATTTTATATGTCTGGTTGATCACACGTCATAAAGAACGTCTGGCACTCATCGATAAAGGAATGGATGCTGGTATTTTCAGTCCGCGTGAACACAGGTCTCATCCCCGAATGCTTTTAATAACCGGATTATTTTTTGCAGGGGTTGCTATCGGTCTGCTGGTGGGGGCTTTACTGGTATCTGAAACCGTATTATCAGAAGGAGTTTGTTATTCTTCAATGATCATATTATTTGCCGGAATAAGTCTGATTGCCGGTTATTATATCGATCGTAAGAAAATAAATAACCATACACCGGATCAACCCTAAAACGTGATGCAAAATACTGACAGGAAGGCCTCCTCAAAAAAGAGAGGCCTTCCTGTTGTTCTAAGCAGAATCAGACCGTATTTATGACTCATAAGCTGCAAACGAGATACCCGGGACAGCAAACTCCATTGCACAAGGATAATACAATGTCAGTATAGGGTAATATCCGGTTATTAATATATTTTCCGCTTTTTTGCCCTGATCTATATCAGTTCCGGTAAATTCTCAGAAAAAAAATTTATTTATATTTCTTTCCCGTGAACAACCTGAATAATAAAATTTATCTTCTATTTTTGTGGCAAACAAAGGCATCAGGCATTCATGGATATTTTAATTTTTAAAGAGTGGCTTGAAAAACTTGGGTTATCTGAAAAACCTGCCGGCGTGCTGGGCACTGTTATCTGGACAGTAATCCTGTTGATCGTAAGCTATCTGGCATACTGGATCACCAAAAAGATCATTGTCAATACGGTGGTTCGTTTGATCAGACACACGAAAACCAAGCGGGATGACATTCTTTTGCATCATAGAATCTTTGAGAAGTTTGCCCATTTTGTTCCGATTCTGTTTCTCTATCTGGCCATTCCGTTTTTTTTAAAAGACAATCCTGGAGCGGAAAGAATTGTACGTGATTTACTTAGTATCTATCTGACCATTATTTCTATCATCATTATTAATACTTCCTTAAATGCCCTGCATGACATATATCTCACCTTGCCCATATCAAAAAACCGGCCCATCAAGGGATATGTACAAGTAGTACAGATTCTGGTCTATTTTACAGGATTGATGTTTATTATTTCCATCCTGTTTAACACGAAGGTAATGACACTGCTGGGCGGGCTGGGGGCCATGGCGGCTGTAATGATATTGATCTTTAAAGACACGATCCTCGGTTTTGTAGCCAGTCTCCAGATTACTGCCAATGACATGGTCAAACCGGGAGACTGGATCGAGATGCCAGACCGGGGAGCCGATGGCACCGTTCAGGAAATTACCCTTTATACCGTTAAGGTTCAGAACTGGGACAAGACCATCGTCACCATACCTACTTATTCCATTGTATCCGAATCTTTTAAAAACTGGCGGGGGATGGAAGAATCAGGCGGTCGCAGGATAAAAAGATCGGTATTTATTGATGCCAAGAGTATCCGCTTTTGCACCCCTGAAATGATCGGAAAATTCAGGAAAATCAAAATCCTTCAGGAATATATCGATAAAAAAGAAAAGGAACTGGCCGAACACAACCGTACAAACAATATTGATGACACAGTGCTGGTGAACGGCCGCAGGATGACTAATATCGGCACCTTTCGTAAATACATTGAAGAATATCTCAAAAGGCATCCCATGATACACAACGAGATGACTTTTCTGGTACGGCAACTCCAGATGAGTGAAAAAGGATTGCCTATCGAAATATATGTATTCAGTAAAGATCAGCGATGGGCCAACTATGAAGCGATCCAGGCAGATATTTTCGATCATATCTTTGCCATAATCCCCGAATTCGACTTGCGTGTATTCCAGGAACCTTCGGGATATGATATCCTGCTGCTGGCAGAAAGGAATAAAGGCGTTTGAGCGGTTTGATGATTTGTTGTTCATTATACAGGGAGGTCAGCTTCAGGACAGAGAATCGCAGATTATCTGGTTAATACTTTCAGCACTGTCTCTGCTATACCTCTGGCTTCTGCCTTCTTCCCTTCCGCATTAAAATGAACACCACCGGGTTGATAATATTCAGGATGCTTAGCTCCTATAGAATAAGAATCAACAATAGGAATACCATGTTTAGTCATATATTTCCCGGCCCGTTGGTTCCGAATAATCACATGCGCATTAAATGGGGCAAATGTTCCCGGATGTCCTTTTTCCCGTACGGGGGTGGTATTCACCCAGATTATCCGTGCATGCGGCGCATACTTCCTGAAAATGTCAAACACTTTCGGAATATCTGCTGCATAAACAGAGTCCGGATAAGCACGTCCGTTTATGCCTCCGTGCAGTCCATTGTTAAAAACTATCACATCACAGGGGTACTGTTGCAGAAACAACTTTATTTCTTTTAAAAGATAAGGATTCCCCAGACACTTGGATCCTGCATATCTACCGAAAACAAACTTTCCCTGCAGTTTTTTCTTCACATAGCTATAATACTGTACAACATGCGAATCACCTATCAGCATCAACCGGGGCAAGCTGTCCACACCGGTATCTTCAACCCATGTGTTGACCCACTCAATCGGTTCCAGGATTACCAGTCCGGTATCTTTATCTGAGGATAAGGGTTGCCGGTTCCCTGAAGAACCGGCATTACAACCGGAAACGAGCATAAAAACCAAGAAAAAAAAGAAAGAAGAAAAAAGAAAATTTTTTATCATATTTGCATATTAAGTGTTTAACAAATTCATTTGTGTTCACTGTCTCTCTCTGAGTGCCTCCCTCTATCTGTTAACCGTCGTTGGTCTACCGCTTCATACAACAAAATGCCGGCAGCCACAGAGACATTTAACGATTCCACTTTCCCGAACAAGGGTATTGAAACCAGATGATCGGATAGTTTTAAAATCTGAGCATCCAGGCCAACCCCCTCAGACCCTAAAACCAAGGCAAGAGGGCCGGTCATATCAGAATTATGATAGTTTTCCGTTCCTTTTTCTGAGCCTGCTATAATTTTCAGGCCCGAATCCTTCAGATAATGAATAGTCTCCGGGAGATTCTCAGATCTACACACCGGGATATGCATCAAGGCGCCGGCAGATGTTTTTACAGCATCCGCATTTAATAGCGCAGAATTTTTTACGGGAATAACCAGGGCATGACATCCGGCAGCTTCAGCTGTCCGTGCAATAGCCCCCATATTTCTCACATCGGTAATCCTGTCCAGAATGACAAAAAACGGAATTTCACCTTTTTCATACAGCCCCGGCAGAATATTTTCAATCTGCTGGTATTCCACCATGGAAAGAAATGCAATAACCCCCTGGTGATTGCCTGAGGAAATACGGTTTAGTTTCTCAATAGGAACAAACTGATAGGGAATCTTCTCCTGACGAATCATATGAAACAGTTCACTGTATTGCGAACCCTGCATCCCCTTTTTCAAAAACACTTTCTCTATATGCTTTCCAGTCTGTAATGCTTCAGTCACCGGCCTGAAGCCATATATTTTTTTCACGAGATCTTATTTTTATTACTGATAACTATTTTCTCACGTTTTACCGAGCCCTCTCAGCCATTCCCCGGGGATTACTTTATTCTCTTTTTATCTTATCCTTTTAGCCTTTTATCTTTAGCCTTTTATCTT
>CAYLJE010000062.1:0-10199 GCA_964383915.1 uncultured Rikenellaceae bacterium | reverse complement strand
CTTTATTCTCTTTTTATCTTATCCTTTTAGCCTTTTATCTTTAGCCTTTTATCTTATCCCCTTGTTTCTCACTGTAAAAACATTTCCCTGCCTCCAGGTACGAATTGCCTCCACCCACCTTGTCTCAATAGTTTCTCCCCGTCCCAGCCTGTAAACATTCAGTGAAAAAGGAGTATCTATCCGTCTGAAGGTAAAAGATATCTTATTCTGTTCTTTTTTATTTCCATACGTCCATACTTCCCGGGAAACACTTTTCGTAAGATTATCCGGTGGTCCGTATATAATATAAATCATCCCACGGTCGGTGCGCCAGCCTTCCTTATAAGAAGTAAAGAAAATATTAGCATAATAAACACGGTTATAATAAATGCGTACCAGCTCTCTTGCTTTTTCCACATTATCTGTTGTCCCAAGCCAGAATTTGTCCACCGCCAGTTTGCGTGCAGGCTGATTTAACAAGTTTTTCATCTCCGTTTCATTCAAGAGATAAGCCATCGGTTCGGCTAACTGATCGGGGCTCATAATTCTAGGAAAAAAAGGACCGAAATTAAACAAGCTGACTCCTTCTTTTTCGGAAGAATCAATACTAAACTGATAGATCCCTCTGCGGGGCAAACGAATAGGCAAGCTGTCAAGCCGATTGATTCTCCATGTGCTGTCAGGAGAAGAACTGACTCCTCTGACAGACACCTGCAAATTTGGAGGAGGAGGCATCATTGTATCTTGTCTGAAATACCGTACAAACAAATCGTGGGGTTTCTGGTCCCGATACAAAATCTTCACCGTCCGCGTGCTATCCAATGCATACGAAAAGATCTGCTTGTTTGTTTTGGTATCAATGACAAAATAATTTTGCATGGAAAAGGGGGAAGTTTTATCAACATATAAAAAATTCTGGACAGCCGTCTTCCGCACCTGATCAATGGCGATAACCTCCAAAACATATTTTTCTCCCGTGCTGCAGCGCATCATAATGCTTTTTTCAATGGATTTGTTTTTTGCCTTATCCAGGTCAATAGAATAAAGGACTTTCCCGGAATCGGCCAGCATGGTATTTCTTCTGTTTATCTGAAATAACCGGTAACGGATATCCAGATATGATAAGTAGTTCCCTTTCTCATCTGCCTGGTTAAACAATAGCTGGGTAGGCACAATTCTCATACGTAACAGGGAAATGGAATCCGTAGCATGGAAGACCCGGTATTGCGGCTGCAACGGTGTACGTCCCGGAATATACAGATAAGACAGATTGCGGTTCACCTTCTTTCCTGTCCATTGTTCCTGAACAGAACACCGGCCAAGCAAAACCACCATAACCCCTGCCGCCAGAATGTATAGAATACGTTTCAATCTTTCACAATTTTGAATAAAAATAATAATCTTTTCGGAAACAAAGAGATTAATTTTTTTCTTTAGACAAATAAACGGTTATCTCTCAAAGGATCATACAAAATATTATTTATTCCAGACCCTGACATTCAACTGCATTAGAAAACAATCTTTGCCAGTGCCACCCGTGTTTCATCTTTCATACGCATCACGGAATAAAATATCTCACCTGTCGCAGTGATCGTTTCGTAAACTGCAATGGCATCTCCCAAAAATACTTCATGGTCATATTGGATCTCAAAGATTTCAGGAAAGCCATCATGTGGATGGTTCATATAAAAAGCATCCATTATCCATCTGATGAAAACGACATTATTCACATGCCGGTTCATATCCAGATGAGAAAACCGGACGATGGTCTCATATAATTTTCTACCGGGTTTAACTTCAGGCAGGGTACGAAGTCCCTCCGCAAACACATCTTCTTTTTTAAAATCATAGCTTTCAAACATCTCCGGGTTCATTCTGACAGGTCTCCGCGTTTCCAGGTTAATGAGCAACCAGGTACTGGCAGCTTTCGCCACGGGATTCCCGCTCCCATCGGCCACTCTAAAATCCCGAAAAGCGAACAACCGGTCCGGCATTTTTGGCCATGTTTCAATGGTCACCCAGTCATTCCACCGGGCACGTGCCTGTATTTCCACTTTCAGTTGTCTCAGTACCCAGGTTATGTTCTCTCCCTGCAAATTATCATGACCCAGGCCCAGCCGGTCAGCATGATAAGAAGCAATATCCTGTAAATAATCTGCTAAACCTGTAAACGACAGATGCTGCGTAACATCAGTATCATAAGTATGTATTTCAAATTTCTTCTTAAAGACTTCTTTTCCCTCCATGGCTTTGATTTTATGATTTTGCGGCCTTATCATTTTTCTGTTCAAAATCTTCCTGTAACCGGGACCACTGGTCCAGTTTTTCTGCAAGATCGCGTTGAACAGAAGCATATTCCCTGGATAGCTCATCAAAATCACCGGTATGAGACTCCGGATTCTCCAAATGTTTTTCCAGCGCATACTGTTTTTTTTCCAGGTCACTAATTTCCTTTTCCATCTTTATGATCTTGTTCTTCAGACTCCGCAGCTTATTTTTTTGCTGCTTGCGTTTAAGATAATCATTCCCGGCAGAACGTTTCATCCCATCCTGGCTAAATGATTGCACACGCTTTCGTTCCAATTCGTACAGGTTATCCAGTTTTTTCTTTTCCAGAAAACGGTATATGTTTCCATCATGTTGAGTCAATTTATGACCATGCACTTCATAGATGGTTTCCACCAGTCCGTCCAGAAAATCCCTGTCATGGGAAACGATCAATAAGGTCCCTGTAAAATCCAGCAGTGCCTGCTTCAGGATATTCTTGGTTCTCATGTCGAGGTGATTGGTAGGCTCATCAAGAACCAGAAAATTAGCAGGTTTGATCAGTAGTTTCAATAAAGCCAGACGGGAACGTTCTCCTCCTGACAACACACTGACTTTTTTATCCACCTCCTCTCCCTGAAACAAGAATGCTCCCAGCAGATCCCTGACATGGGAACGCACCTCTCCCCGTGCTACATCGTCAACAACCTGAAAAACCGTTTTATCATTATTCAGCATCTCGGCCTGATTCTGTGCGTAGTAACCAACCGAAACCTTCGCTCCGATTTTCCGTTTGCCCGAAAAATCGAGTAAGTCACCTACCATAATCTTCGCAAGCGTAGTCTTACCCTCCCCGTTTTTTCCGACGAATGCTATCTTTTCCCCCCTCTGTATCATAAGATCAATCCGTGTCAACACTTGTTGTGTATCAAATGCTTTTGAAATATTTCTCAGTTCCATTACATTATCCCCGGAACGTTCGACCGTTTGAAAAGAAAAATGCACTTTTCTATTATCCTGACCGGCCGGTTCCAGGCGTTCCAGTTTCCCGAGTTGTTTTATCCTTGACTGAACCTGAACGGCTTTGGTGGCTTTATACCGGAACCTTTCAATAAAACGTTCTGTCTGGTCAATCCATTTTTGCTGATTCCTGTAAGCCGCTTCCTGCTGTTGCATCCGTTCTTCCTTCATTTCCAGATAGTTGCTATATGAAACAGGATAATCGGTTATTCTCCGGTTTTCCAGTTCCAGGGTGCGCTTTGTCACATGGTCCAGCAAAGCTTTATCATGGGACACCAAAACCAACGAACCTTTATAGGCTGAAAAATAATCTTCCAGCCACTGGATAGATTCGATATCGAGATGATTGGTTGGTTCATCCAGCAACAAAACGTCAGGATGCTTCAGCAAAACTTTGGCCAGTTCGATACGCATCCGCCAACCCCCACTGAACGTCCCTGTCGGCTTAACAAAGTCTGCCGGAGAAAAACCCAGGCCGGTCAGTGTTTTACTGATTAACAGTTCTTTCTTATTTCCTTCGAGCAGATGAAACCGCTCAGTAGCTTCTGCCAGACGCCCGGCCAGGCTCATATAGTCTTCCGAATAATAATCTTCCCGGTCATTGATTTCCCAGGTCAGCCTGTTTATTTCAGTTTCCAGTTGATTCAATTCGGTTAAAGAAGAGGCCACTTCTTCAAACACCGTCCGTGTATCACGAATGCGGATATGTTGTGGCAAGTAACCAATGCGTATTTCTTTTGGTTTACTGACCATGCCCGTGTCAGGGGTAAGTTCACCGGCCATTACCTGCAACAATGTAGATTTCCCGGTTCCATTCAACCCTGTCAACCCAATACGGTCCCGGGCCCGTATATTAAACGTAACGTGAGAGAAAAGCTCGCGGGCACCAAAATAAACCGATAGTTCCGTTACAGAAATCATGAACTGACAAAGATACGATAAAGAATAATCTTTTATCTTCCTTATCTTTGCGGCACTATGAGCAGACGGAAAAATCTTCCTTTGATTACGGAAGCGGAGGTGATGGATATCGGTAAAGGAGGGAGAGCCATCGCCCGCAAGGACGAGCTGGTAATTTTGATTTCCCATGCCGTACCGGGAGATATCGTTGATATCCAGGTTACACGTAAAAAGAAAAAATATTACGAAGGAAAACCTGTGCGGTTTCATCGCTACTCCCCATACCGTACCGAGCCTTTCTGTACTCATTTTGGAATTTGCGGCGGCTGCAAATGGCAGGATATGGAATACATTACCCAACTACAATACAAAGAAAAACAGGTAGTTGATCAAATACAACGTATAGCAGGTCTGTCTGAAAACATCCGGGAAAAAATACTGCCCATCCTCCCTTCTGATCATCCGCAATATTACCGAAATAAGATGGAATACACCTTCTCGGCGAAACGATGGCTGACCCCTGACGAAATCGCCACCGGAAAACCAATTCAGGAACCGGCTCTCGGGTTTCACATAGCCGGCCTCTATGACAAAATTCTGGATATTACTGAGTGTCATTTGCAAAGGGATCCATCCAATGCTATCAGAAACTTTATACGGGATTTTACATTGAAGCACGGCTATGCTTATTTTAACATACGGGAACAGCATGGTTTGCTCAGGAACCTGATTATCCGGACCACTGAAACCGGGGAGGTCATGGTCATACTTTCCTTTTTCCGGGAGGAGAGAAAAAAAATAAACCTGCTGTTGCAAGCCGTGGAAAAGCAATTTTCTGAAATCACTTCGTTACAGTATGTTATCAATCCCAAAGGAAATGACACCCTGGAAGGTCTTGATGTTCATGTTTTCAGCGGGAAAGATTATATCCTGGAAAAACTGGGTGGGTTATCCTTCAAAATCAGTGCCGGGTCTTTTTTCCAGACGAACACGCGGCAAGCTGAGAACCTGTACCGCACTGTCCTGGAGTTTGCAGAAATATCCCAAAAAGATATGGTTTATGATCTGTACAGCGGCACCGGAACCATCGGTCTTTTCATGGCCCCACATGCAAAAAAAGTCATTGGGATTGAGACCATTGCCGAAGCTGTCAGCGATGCGCAGGAAAATGCCACCCTGAACAACATCCGGAATGCCATTTTTATCTCCGGGGATGTTAAGTCTCTGTTTAACGATCCTTTGTTTGAAGAACACGGCAAGCCTGATGTGGTGATCCTGGATCCTCCCCGGTCAGGCATCCACCCTGATATCATCCGGATCCTAACCGGGGTTTCTCCTGAGAAGATCGTTTATGTCAGCTGTAATCCGGCGACCCAGGCAAGGGACATCCAGGGATTATTACCCCGCTATCAACCGGAAAAGATCCGGCCGGTAGATATGTTTCCACATACCGATCATGTGGAAAATGTGGTACTGCTGATCAGAAAAAATTAAGCCGGGAAAAGAATGTGTTTTTCCCAACCCAGGCTTGTTCATCATATGTTCTCCCTTTGTTGGTTTTTCTTATCCTATAAGTTTTCCCGTCCGAAAAGTAGTCTTTACCAAAATAATCACTTTGAAGCATATTATTTTTGGACAACAAAAACAGCCCGCCATACAGCGGACTGCCTGCTTCCTGGATTTTATTCCTTAATAATTTTTCTTAAGAAATTTCCCTTTTCATTAAATATCCTGATGAAATATATTCCTGTCTGCAGATCTTCGGCCGGAATCACCTCCTGTGAGAAAAGTCCATAATGTTTTTCATATACAACTTTCCCAATGATGTCTGTAATCTGCAATGTGACATCTGCGACAGGAGATCCTTTCATATCTATCGTCATAATATGACGGACAGGATTCGGGTAAACGGTAAGTTGATTTCTTTCCAGATCATTAACACTCTGCGGGCTAACGACCAACACTTTAAACGTATCCCTGGCTGCGGTTCCAATACCATCTCCGGCAGAAAGATATATTTCTGCACCACCCAGGGTTATTTCATGTAATGTCAGAACAGATCCTTTCAGGGAAACTGTTACAGCCGTATCAACGCTACTGACAAAGGAATAATTCAAAGTATCACCATCGCTGTCATAAAAGACGGTATCAAGGTCTATCGAGAAATCAGAAAATCCTCTGTCCAGTTGGAAATCAGCAATTGGATTCATTACGATAGGGTTTGCATTCACCCTGAACAGGAAATCATCAAATACTACATGCCCTGCTCCGTCATCGGCACGTATTGTAATGACAGATGTGCCTGTTCCCTGTTCGGTAATAGTCATCATCATGGCCAAAGTATCTACGGTTGCCACTCCCGTATCACTGCTGACAACAATATAACTCAAAGGATTTCCACTATAATCGAACGCGTCGGAAAAATCTATCTGTCTGTTCCCAAATCCTTCATTAACCAAGACATCCGGTAAAGGATGTGTGATTTTTATGGTAGAAACATGCAGTCTTACAGGAATATGAATGACCGGTTTCGCAGGATCATTGCTCTCAATTACCATTATACTGTCAAAGTCCCCTTCTCCGGTCACCGAAGCATCAAAAGTAACGATTAAACTATCCTTTTCACCTGCAGGCAGACTGTCCCCCAACATACTAATATTCACCCAGGATGGTGAATTAAGTGACCACTTCAAAAACGAGTTTCCTGTATTTGAAATAACCAATGTATCCGTATATGTCTCATTATCATATAATTGCATAGTATATTCACTAACATTCAACGCTATTTCCGGGGGCTGCATCAGATTTGCCTTTACCGGTATCTTCAGTTCATGCTGATCAGGATCGTTGCTCATGATGTGCAGTGTATCTGAATATGTATGTAGGCCGGAACCGGCAAAGGAGACTTCCAACAGTGCCGTTTCTCCGGCGAGTATAGTATCGGGAGCAACTGCAACAAAATCAGAAGTTTCAAAAGAAGCCCCCGTAACAAACAATGTATCGGTTCCTATATTTTGTAGCGTCAGAACAGCCGTATCCGGATATCCGGTATAGATATCTCCGAAAAGAATCGAATCTTTATCCGTTAAAATATCGGGAATACCGTGGACAATCATGGTAATGGGTATCACTTTTATACTATCAACCGGATCATTTGAGTGTATGATAAAATCAGATTTATAAACACCGGCCACTTTATCTTTGGCATCAAAGAAAATTTGCAGCCATTTTGTTCCGTCTGCCTGCAAGGTATCCTGGTAAGAGGCTGCGGATAACCATGCAGGAATTTCCGTTCTTGCATAAGAAAAGCCACCGCCTGAGTTATTCCCCGACCATGAATGAAAAATAACATCAAAATACCGGTTCTCCGGAGGAATAAACAAGGACAATATTTTACCCACAGAAGATGGGGGATTGTGTCCAACTGCATTGATCCAGTAATCATAACTTCCGGCATCCTGCCATTTGGAAGGACCGGGGGCCCACAGTGTTCCGACAGGTGATGCAGAGGTTTTTGCATTGTATGCAGACTCCTTCGCAATATTGAAAATCCCCCGGGTATCCTGTCTGGTTATCATTACACTGTCTGAAATCCTGTCCTGATTTTCTGACAGGGTCCAGTCTGCATAGTTCTTTTTGGTAAAGGTCACGGTAGAGTTGGGGGTTTGAAGATTCACAGTCCATGTCAAAGGATTCAACCCAAAGTTATCAAACTGGATAGAACCTGAAGTTGTTTCGCCACTCATCAATTCCGTAGTCATATCCCCTACATTCACCTTGAGGACAGGAGCATAAACTCCCTGGCCGGATAAGGGTAATTTGAATACGGGAGTATCCGGATCATCACTATAAATGCGGAGTGTATCCTGATACAACAGGGTATCGGCAGCAAAAAAAGTAATTGTCATCTCCTGACTTTCTCCCGGTGGAATGATCATGGCAGAGACAGAAGTTGTGAATTCCGTGCTGTCATTTTCCATTCCTGTAATATGAAGGGTATCAGTTCCCGTATTGGAGATAACGGTTTTTCCGGCCTTCGTACCTCCTTTATACACCTCCCCAAAATTAACCAGGGTAGTATCCGTATGTACCCGTGGAGTCCCGGAAACAGACAAGGTAGCATCAAACATTGTTTCCTGTTGATCCGGGTCGTTGGAAGAGACAACGATGATTCCCTGATAGTCTCCTGCATAAAATGACGAGGCATCAAAGGTTATAACCACCTTTTCTTCACTCCCCGAAGGAATGTTCCCTTCATAAGATGAACTTTTTAACCAGGCCGGAACTTCTGTCCTTGAATATGAAAAGCCACCACCGGACCCGCCTCCGGTCCATTGTTTGAATAACACATCAAAATAGCGGTTTGTTTTTATCAAATGCATGGAAAGATAATTCCCGACCATATCCGGTGGATTACTGTTAAGAGCATCCCTCCAGTTTGTATAATCCGCAGACGAATCATATTTTGTTTTTCCCCAGGCCCATTCAGTGCCTTCCGGTGAATAATTATCGGTATAACCGTTCTCTGAGGCAATGTTAAATATCCCTTTTTGGTTTCCTCGTATAATCCAAACATCCGGCGTAATGCGATCCTGATTTTCAGGTAAATTTATGTCTGCATAATCTTGTTTTGTAACGGTTACAGGCCCCTTGTCAGTCCTGAAATCAATCGCCCAATAAAGATCATTACTCCCTGTATTTCTTATGATCAGTGTATCCTGCGTTGTCTCTCCTGATGTCAGATCATGGACAAATCCAGGAGCCGATAGATCAATCTTTCCCGGAGCTATCCCCTCTCCTGAAACAGGAATTTCTACAACTGCAGAATCAGGATCGTTCGTATATAAAAGAAGGGTGTCATTATACACCATTATGTCTGATGGGTTAAATGTCAATCCCAAAGAATCTGCACTTACAGGAAGGATTGTGTCGCCGGAAGTCTCAGAGACAAAGACAGGTGTTCCACTTTTCGTCGTAATATCTGAAATAACAAGCAATCCGGAACCTTTGTTGGATATTGATACATTCAACTTTTTTACTGCTCCTTTGAATACCTTTCCAAAGGATAAAGAAGATGGAACGACCCGAATATCGGCAACTCCGGTAACTTTCAGGCTGGCATCCAACTGTATGTCAGGGTGGAGCGTATCATTACTCATAATTATAATATAACCTGAATACTGTCCCCCTCCGGGTGTTTCATTGGAATTGAATCTCACCCGTACCGTGTCAGCCCGGCCAGGCAATACCAAAATGGTATCATGCGCAGGATTGATCCAGGGAGCCACCCCTCCCCGGATGTAAGAGAAACCGCCACCATTTCCTCCACCTGTCCAGCTATGAAAAATCAGATCAAAATAAATATCTGTTCCTGTCAGGTGCACTGACATTGGTTTTCCTACCATCTTTGGAGGATAGGAAAGAACTGCATCCTGCCACAATTCATAATCGGAAGGAGATAAATCTGACGTGTAGCCAAAGGACCATTCAGTCCCATCGGGAGAAGACTGGGTATATCCGGTGTCGCTGTAAAAATTAAAAATCCCTTTTTCATCTGCACGCGTTATCCATACGTCTTTAGTAATCCTGTCCTGATTTTCAGCCAGTGTCCAGTCAGCATAATCATTTTTCCGAAAGGAAACTGAAGGACCAGAGGCCTTTATGAAGCATTGTAAATCTCTGTTCCCTGTATTTTTTATCACAATAAAATGATCAGTTGAATCACCCAGCATAAGATCAGACCGGAGTGAATCGGATTGAACAGAAATAACCGGCATTTGGGCTGCTAAAGGACCCTGCCATAATAAGGTGATCAATAAGAACAAGGGTAAATATTTTCTCATAATGATAAGTTTACCAGGTTAAACAAAAAAATTGAATCAAAAAAACAATGACATCTATTTACAAATATAACAATTATTTACAATGGTAATATCAGATTGTGACAAACCCATTAAAAAATTTGACCTTTATAACAGAACTTGTTTGTAATGTATATAACCTCACTCAGGTGTCCATTCTCCGGGGTGCTCTTT
>CAYLJE010000061.1:0-14382 GCA_964383915.1 uncultured Rikenellaceae bacterium | reverse complement strand
TTAACTTAACATTTAACGATTATAACTTTTTGACCGGGAATAAGTCGAGTAAATAGCTACAATTAATCATGTTTCACGAAAGGAAACATACTCACCCTGAATTTTGTACATCCATAAGGAACCAAAACGGAAATTGTTGGCTTTCCTCCCACAACCGGTTTGTCAGGAAGAGGCTGTAACTCTGTTGGTTTCCAGTCAAAATGTCGTGTTTTCACATTTAATTTGACAGGAGCATCCAATTGCCAGTGCCAATGTTCCGGCATTGGATAATGTATGATTTCGATTTGCTGTGCTATTTGATTCGGATCAATATCGAGAGCATACTGCCAGCTTCCTGGTTCTGCTGTCATTTTATTTGGACCGTCATCTGCTAAAGGCAGGGCAAAAAGCAGTGGTCCGTAAAAAATACTTTCAAATGGATTATGAATATTTGTTAAGGTTGCAATTTTCCTATTGAAATTTTTGAAATAAACAGTTTGAGGATAAGATGTTTCATGCCCCTTAAGCACTTTTATTTGCATGGGAAAATAAATATTTACAAGATCACCCTTTTCCCAAATACGATCTAACTTTACGAATCCGTGATCATTTTTTTCTACTTTAATATTTCGATTGTTAATTTTAATCATGGGGGATTTACACCAGCCAGGAATTCTCAAATAGAGAGGAAAGTGAATATTTTTAGCCGGCTCAACTTTCATGGTAATGTTCTCTTCAAATGGATAATTCGTTTCACAAGATATAATCATAGGCACTTCATTCCCCATAATTGTTTCAAGTTTTGATGGCCCATATAATATAGCAGCCAATCCGTTATCGAAGGTCTTCATCCACATATGCATGATATAATTTGGGATAATTCGATTAAGATTCCCCACACAACAATATACATTCGTTCCCCCCAGTGGTCCGTAAATATAACTGCCAGGCCCTGGATTTGAGGGTTCCTCTAAAGGAATTATTTTTTCAATCCGGTTTGGACTCTGGTAATAGCACATGATTTGAAAATCTCTTGAAACAGTAACAGGTGCGGCATTAAAAAAAATCCGTTCAATTCTATCGCCGTATGTATAATTACCTTCAATTTTAAACATAGAAAGATAAGTCCATATTGAAGTAGCCACATTACATGTTTCAATATTTCTTGTAGAACCCACGCCGGCATTGTGTTCTTCAGATGAAGCAACCCCACAAGGCAATAAGTGATTTTCATCCAGCCATTGCAAACACTTTTGTGAAGTCTGAAGATACTCTTTTTTAGCTGTCCATGGATACAACAAAGCTGGAATTCTAATATTTTCGTAATAAATTACACCGTGGCCATTTTTTATTTTACCATTCCTCCATTCATTTATAACTTTAGAAAATGAAGGTTTCTTTTCAATATTTTTTATGATTTCTAAAATACCCGGTTCGCCACTCATCAAGTAAGTTTCCAGCATCGGGTCAATATTTACAGCCCCTGTAACACGATTAAAAGAATCAGGTAATTCCGGAAGAGGGTAATTACTATAAACTTTAACCAATGCTTTTAAGACACGCACTTTCCCTGTAGCAGCATAATAGGCTGTCAGTGCCCGTCCCATATGGGAATGTGCCCAGTTGTTAAAATAATTATCAAGGATATTTTTAGGCTTCCAGTAAATAAATGATTCTCCTCCGTTCAATACTCCATCTACAACCATATCCAGTCGTTCACTTGTTTTTTTAATCAAAGATGAATCGTTTAAAATATATGCCAGCCGAACAGCACCGTCCAACCAATAGCTGCACTGTTCCAGCGGCCATCCTGTTCCGTCAGGCCCAGCCCCCGGGGCTTTAAAGCCTTTTCCTTTCCATGCTTCACCAAACGTGGGAGACCACTCATCCAGATGACCGGTAATACCATTTGCTGCAGCTCCTGCCCAATCCAAAAGCCAACCAAGAGGTTTTACAGCTCCCGGAGGCAACGATATAAATACAGGTTTGATTTTCGGGCCGTTTTCACTCCTGTATATTTTTTCTTTTTGTTTGACAATTTTCTCTCTTTTTTCCAAAGAGATCAGATCCATGCCAGAAGAATTTTTTAATCCGATGCTTAGCAGAATATTTTTATCTTTTGTGACATCTGATTCTTGCGCAAAAACATTTACCATTGATAGTAAAATAATTGCCGAAATTTGTACAAACATTTTCATTGCATATGCCCTTATATTAAAATTTTGTTCACCTGCTTTATGATCCGTCTTTTATTATATCCTGAATTCGCCTCAGCGCCTCAGCAGTCTGACACCGCGGCACAATCCGGACGTTATCGCCTGTCGGGGAGAAAAGAGACAAGGCTTCGGATGGGGACAACGAATGCTTCCCGGCATCTAATGGATTCAATATCAGAACCGGACATTCATGCAATGCACGAACTACCTCCGGAAGGTCGAAATACCGTAATACATCCGGTAAAAAAGCTGCTGATGGCCAGGTATAGTTCTCTTCTTCCGCCAGAGATTGGAAACTGGAAAGCGATGACCAACAGACGATCCCCCCGATCTCTTCCTGGCATACCGCACCTGCTAACAGAGCCACCACTCCTCCAAGTCCACGGCCTGCCAGGATGATGTTGCCGGCATCCACGTTTTTTTCCCGTATCAGGTATTGAACCAGGTTCGCCGTACAGCGCGACTGCATCGCGAGGATTCCGTCCCCCAGTGCACATGACAGATACGAAGTGAACCGGTCCATACTGCCCCAGCCCACCAATGAATACGGAGTCAAAGCCGGAAGGCTGTTTCCCCATCCGGGCAAGTCGGGCACAAGAACCGTGGGATGGGCAACGCCGGCATCCCTCTCGAACATCCGCGATAATTGTGCTGCCGGCCCCCACGATTCTAACGCTTCCCGACGCCCCTCCTCCTCTATGAACACGATCCATTTCCCGTTTTCGGACAAATGGCTTTCCAGCGGTCTGAGTAACGTGGCCGGAATATCAAGCTGCTCAGTGGTGAATAATACCTCATGATAGTTCTGAGTCCATAGTTGGAACGGCTCCGATTGCTCCCATTTGCCTGTATGCTTTGGCGTACCGATCACACTTTGGATAGCCTTTCGAACATCATCTCTCTCAGGCCGCGGATCACGGCGGGATTGCAGATCGCGGGCAATGGACCGGTTCAGGGTGAATATATTCTCTTCCGGTGCGGGAAAGCATTTAAGCATTTCATAATCGAGCATAGAAAATTCATCCGGATCAAGGTGTGGCACTTTGCGTTCCGGCTGTCCAAGCAACCAACGGTTCATCCATAAAGCAAATTGCTCCACCTGTGTTAGAGTATAGGCATGGCCGCTTTCATCCTCGAAGAAGCGAAAACGATCACCGTATCCCGCTTCTGTGAAGCACTTGCTCACTCTTTTGGCCAATGCCCGCGAGCAATCTATATGGAACACCTCATCCAGTTTCCCGGCCATGTAAAGTGTAGGCGTAGGAATGCCCGCGAGCAATATGTCTATCTCTCCCACCCCCGCCGCGATGCGACCCGACCATAAGGATTCGGGACACGCGGCATAGGCATCTCCCACGGGATGATCGGCCATGGGTGTAATACAACAACTCGGACCCTGACACGCGATCCGTGCATCAAAAAGGGTTGCGAACAGTGTTGTTTGTCCGCCACCGCTTACCCCTGTCATGCCCACGCCATGATCCATTTCCACATCCCCGCGGGTTTCGAGATAGTCTATGCAGCGCAAAGCATCAAGGACAAAATAGCGCTGGGAAGAATAACCCGTCAGAAATGTGCGCACGCCATCGTGGAAATGATCGTTGCCGGGTTTCTTCTCAGAATCCTGACCCGGCGGATCGAAAAGCACGGCAATATAGCCGAGTTCGGCAAAGGCCTGAGCGGGAATCTGATAGTTCCCGTATTGCTTGCCACTGTGTCCCACCGGGATCACCACCGCGGGAAACGGACCCTTGCCATACGGGACAAACACCGAAGCATTCACCTCCCAACCCGGGAAAGACTCAAAAAGCACGTTCTCAACCCGGCAATGTTGAGTCTCAAATGTACTGACAAGACGGGTGTTCAGAGGACCACCATCTTTTCCAAATGGCATATCACCAAAAGCCTCCCGGATATGTTGCCGAATAGATTCACAATAAGCTTCCCAATCGCCCTGGTGAAATGCCTTTTCCCTTCGCACATCTGCATCACTCAGACATTTTAAACCGCGGTTAATCAGGTTATCGGTCAGCATTGACCGCAGGTCATTGGTGACCGGAATTGGATTTGGTATCTTTGGATGTATTAACCTGTCTTCTTTGCTAACAAAATTACAGCTGATATTAAATACCATCAATACCCCCAATATAGCACATACTTTACTCCAAATTAATAATTTTCGTTTCATTTTATTGTTCCTTTTTTGTGTCCATATACCATAAAAGTTTTTTAACACGGAGATCTTCTGCCGAGCTTCCGATCATAATTTCAAATTCACCGGGCTCAACAACAAATTTCATATTTTTGTTCCAAAGTTCCAAATCATCAGGAATAAGTGTAAATGAAACCATTTTTTCTTTGCCGGGCCGGAGATTGATTTTTTTAAAGTTTTGTACGTTAATTAATTGTAAAATACTTTTAGCTAAATTTACTGATATATTACCTCACGCAAGGATGAGGGTTTCACATACTTATGTGAGGTTTCTGCAAAGCATTTTACTTCTGAGCTTCAGAAAACATTGCTGCTAATCGTTTTTGTTGCATATTACCCTTCTCGGCGTAGTTATCCATTCGTTTAGTGAAACCATTGTACATTGAGAGTGCGGTCTGCTCGTAAAACTTATTAATGCCCTCTCTGCGTTCCGGGGTTATGGGACGGTAATAGCCCGGACCAGGATCCATCGTCACACGCACCCGATAGTCCTTACACGATTTAATTGCTTCGGCGATGAACGCCCTTTCATAGTTCGCATCTGCACCCGGTTCATTGGCGAGAAGTCTATTCATCGAGGAAAGAACGGCGAATGGCCTTTTTAACGATTCCGGCAATTCGGCAGGAGAAAATGCTTTTGGCGTTTTTTCCGTGATGAGAGCCGGGATTATGGGGTAAGGTGTTGTAGATACTTCCTTCGTCCAACCACCTTCAGTAGTGATTTCTACTTTTGCTTCTTTCGGTAGTTCGTTGTATATGAGAACTACTTCATCAGGAGACTCTATCTTTATCAATTTACCATTGATTGTAACTGATTTAACTTTTGGACCGTCATTCCGACAAGAAAGATATATTCTTTTATCGCCGAAACGTACCGGTTCTTTCTGAGTAAACTGAGTTATAGAACCCGGTACACGAGGACGAAGTATGAGTCTGTCCGATTTGTATTCATAGTCGAATAAACCACGGATTGTCGCGGCTGGAATGGCGAAGTTGTCGATCATCACAGCTACGCCACCTACCCGGAATTTACCGGCCGCATCAGACCAGAGATTATAGGTGTTCTCACCGCGTTGTGAAAAGGGTTCATCCATCCGGAAGTCCTTGGCCCATTTCATAGCCCGCGTTGCAGAACGGCGAATGTCCTCAAATTTACCAAGGCGATAGTACATTAGAATAGCCCGGCCCTCAACAGTGCCCCAGGCCCCTCCGTTGACCCAACAGCCAAATTTATAAATTCCCTCCATTTCCTTACCGGTTGAATTACCCCAGCTCCAATAAGTATCATCGAGACCCGGTGCATTGGTTATGAGAAAGTCAAATGGACGTATTTCCGGAAATGCCGCGATCTGTTGGTAAATACTTTCCGCGGTTTTATCATCAACAACACGCAGTGCGACTGCATCTGCATTAGCCACACCTTCGAGATATCCATACTGTTTTTGGCCCAATACACCATGCTTGATACCATTAGGTTCAATAGATTTTACAAAATAGCCGGCAGGAGTGAGAAGTTGTGGGAGCGATTGACGAGTGATATTTTGCCGATGCTCATACAATGCAAGCATTTTGTTATTACCAACCAGCTTATACAATTCAACCATACGGTCGAGAGCAGCAAGATAAGTAATAGAAAGCCCTGTCAGGTAACCCTTTCCAAAAGTACCATCCGGCTGTTTAACTCCACCATAGCTTGGAGCTAACAGATTACATGCAGGTCCAACCAGAAATAGATTATTTTTCGGATCGCGGGTTCTTTCAATGAAATTGCAAGCCCGTTCCATTTTTGGAAGATAATATGCTATTGCCTTTCTATCACGATTAACCAGCAGGATCTCGGCCTGCATCACCACACCAGCCGCGGTGGCTTCGTAGAACCAGTCGTGAATAATAGGTTTACCATCCCCTTGTTTGTATATAGTTGAGGTAGGACTTGTAGCATCTCCTAAACTACCATCCGGTACTATCAAAGGCGTCCCATTTGCAGGGGGCGTATATGTTCGTTTACCATTTCCCTGGTTGTCCCAAAACATATCCCATGAGCGTTGTAATATTGAGAACCATGGCTCTTGAAGAAAAGGCGTAGCGGCATAGGAGAACCCGTAGCTGTTCTGTATCCACCAAAGTCCCCATCCGGCACCTTCAGTAAAAGTATCCCACCCGGGTTTATATACCATCGTCAGGTTTGGGACTACAGGGTTGGAATGAAAAAAAGCAAACGATTCATCGATCAGACGCAGAAAGTCAACATCGCCTGCGCCCGCACAAAACTTGCCGTCATAGCGATTTGGCTTCCGGGAACCTTGCCCGTTTGCCAGTGAATTTATTAAAACTAAAAGAACCATAAGTAGTGTTTTCATTTTATTACTCCTTTTTTTATTCAGATACCCATATTTACTACCAATTATATTTGATTACATAATTTATCTGTTTACTACATGAACATGCATTAAATATAGCCTTTATTACGGCCAGTATTATTCAATATAAAAATCTCTAATGCTTTTTATAGATACACCCTTGTATATTATTTCAGCAACAAGCTTGTATTCTCCTTTTTCCTCCGGCATTATTATACTTGTTGTGTATACTTTTTTATCAAGCTTTTTTAATTCACAAGTTATAACATCTTCATTTATTAGTTTATCAGCAGAACTAATAAATAGTCTAATATTATTGTTCCAATCTTCATAGGTGTCATTTATTATGTAAATGGGAACATGAACAGTTTGTCCTGGATTAAATGATTTTTCCCAGACGTCGATCATCAAACCGACCGGATTAAAAGCAGGTTTTACATATTGATAAAAATGTGGTTCAAATGTGAGATTTTTGATATCAATAAAGTTATCACTGGTCTGACCGCGAGGAGGGTCAGGCCGTGAATAACCTAAGCCGCAGAAATGCATAACGGCCGCACATTTGCGATGCACTCTCCAGTATTCTGATAAGATTCCTATAGTCTTTGCATAGACTTCAAGTCTTTTTTCAGGGGTGTCGGCTTCCGGGAAAACAACATTATATACTTTATCTGTAAGCGTAGTTGGGGTACCATTTCGGTTTAACCAAATCCAACCATATTCATTATTTATAATAGGGTTATTATACCTTTTTCCGTCGCTCCTTGGATCTCGTTCATTTGGGTCGTTATCTGGAACACGAACCGTTGTTAATAAATCCTTTAAAGCTCCTTCTTTCGAAGGCACTTCTCCCCTTTGATATCTGTTGAATAGATAGGGATGAGATTCAATGCAATCAGTTTCACTAACAGGAGCAGCCCATCCATTATCCCAAGGACGATTTGACAAATCTTTATGACGGACTTTTCTAATAGCATCACCGGTTATATTTGTTACTGACTCATTTTGGGCATCCCAGATTACTACACAAGGATGATTCCAGCGCTCTTTCATCCATTGATAATATTCTGATGAGAGATGATCAGAAGTTACACCGCCAAGAAGATGGTTGTACTGGCTCACACCAGTCCAAACCGGAAACTCATCCTGAATTAAGAAACCTAAACTGTCAGCAATAGCATACCACCTTTCCGGGGGGAATCCTATACAATAGCGAATACTGTTCCAGTTCATCTCTTTAAATTTCTTATGCAGCTTACTTACCCATTCATAATCCCATGGGAGACCATTTCTGTCCGGGTCTTCGAAAAAACGAAATATACAAACATTTGTCCCTCTCATAAAATATGGTTTCCCATTCAACATGGCGTAACCCTTATCCTTATCAAAGGAGAAACTTCGCATACCAAATCGAACTTTAACATTGTCGCTTGGGGTTGAAAGTTTTAATTCGTAAAGAAAAGGATATTCCGGTGACCAAAGTTTGCAATTTGGTATATGTACGGCAAAATCGACATCTTTATTTTCATGTAGTTTGATGTTCTTTATTGTGCCTTGTACAACTTGCTTTTTTGATGTAACTTCTCTAACCACATAAGATATATTGAAATTCTGATTTGGTTTTTTGGTTTCTATATCGGCAACTACGCGAAGCTCTTCCTTTTCAATGTCAGGAACCATCTGGATATTCCTGATAAATGGAGCATTGCTTAAAACAAGTTTAACATCATCGTAGATGCCCGGGATATATTTCGTTTTTTCAAAATCATCTCCTCTAACCACCGTATCGGGTAAATCATTTTTACAACCAATCGCTATTAGCAATATATTATCTTCCCCTGAATCTTTTAGTAGCGACTTTATATCAAAAACAGTTGGCGTAAAACAATAACTGTTTTCACCTACCAAATGATTATTCAAATACACTGTAGTATTATATTTGGCTTTGTTGATCTTTAGTTTTACAATATCACTTTTGGAATGATCTACTGTAAATGTTTTTCTATACCAATAAGTGCTGTTTTCATAAAGAGTAGAATCGTGGCCTTGAAAAACTGGTACTGCCATATCAATTAAACCCGGGACGGGGACTTTGCTTTTAAATACAGTGGGAAGCTTTGTTATGCTACCAGTTTTGGATAGTTCCCAGATTCCATTCAGGTTAACTTCTTTCCTTCTGTTTTCATGAATGCTGCAACTATTAATAATCAGTAAAGCTGCGATTGAAATTGCAATGAATTTCATAATATTTTCCTTTCATTTTATTACACCTTTTTGCCTCCAGATACCATAAAAGTTTTTTTAACACGGATATCCTCCGCCGAGCTTCCGATCATAATCTCAAATTCACCCGGCTCAACAACAAATTTCATGTTTTTGTTCCAAAGCCCTAAATCTTCAGGGGTAAGTGAAAATGAAACCACTCTTTCCTCACCGGGCTGCAGGTTGATTTTTTTAAATCTCCTTAAACGTTTTACAGGGATGGAGACAGATGCTATCTTATCTCTCAAATACAGTTGAACTACCTCTTTTCCTGTCCTGTTACCGATATTTTTCACCGAAATATTAATTGTAATTTTATCACCAATATTAATGGTATCATTTGATATTTTCAGATTACTGTATTTAAATTCGGTATAGCTTAATCCATGCCCGAATGGATATAAAGGATCAGTAGATGAAAACACGTAATCCCTTCCGGGTTTCTCAGGAGTACCCGGTTTATGGTAAAAGCCTCTGCCTGAAGGTTTGCAATCATAAAAAACAGGCACATGCCCAACACTTCGCGGAACAGAAACGGTTAGCTTTCCCGATGGGTTAACAACTCCAAAAAGGATGTCGGCAATTGCATTACCGCCCTCTTCACCGGGATACCAGGCTTCCAGAATAGCCGGGATGTGTTCCTTCTCCCAGGAAATGGAATAGGGCCTTCCGTGAACCATCACCATTATTACAGGTTTTCCTGTTTTAACAATTTCTTTTATCAATTCAGGCTGTACGCCCGGAGGGCACAGTGTGGTACGGTCAAGCCCTTCACCGCAGGTATTGTATTTATCAGGCTGATCATTTCCCCATCCGATACCTGAATAGATGATACTGGTTCCGCCAATGACGAGTATGACAACATCACTTTTCCGCGCTGCATCAATCGCTTCATCAAAGCCGCTTTTATCCGGGTCTGTGATTCCACATCCCCGGGCATAATTAATTTGAACCTTGTTTCCTGCTATCTGTCGGACTCCGTCCAATACTGTAATTCCATAATCATTGCTTTTGGTTATAGAATAATCTCCAAACTGAACCTGATCGGCGTTTGGGCCAATCACAGCTATTGAATTAATTTTTTCGAGGTTTAGTGGCAACAGGTTATGATCATTTTTCAAAAGAATTACCGACTCCTCAGCGATTTCACGGGCTAAAGCAACATGTTCGGGCAAGTGTACATTTTCTGTTATTTTTCTTAAAGAAGGTTGAGCTTTATCAAATAAGCCGGCTTTAAACTTGGCCCTTAAGATATTCCTGACCGCTTCGTCAATTACTTTTTCATCTAATTTCCCGTCTTCCACAAGCTTTTTCAACTCCGGATATGCATAAGGTGAGGGCGCTTCGAGATCGACACCGGCTAAAACGGCCTGCAAGGCTGCATCTTCCTTGTTACCTGCTACATGGTGAAAATGTTCCAGCATCCGGATTCCTTCATAATCGGAAAAAACATAACCTTTAAATCCCCATTCATCACGCAATACATCGCGTAATAAAAAAACACTGGCGTGACAAGGGATCCCGTCCACCTCGTTATAGCCAGGCATTAAGCTGTAAATATTTGCCTCTTTTACTGCCGCTTCAAAAGGCACAAAATAAGAAGAGCGCAGTTCACGTTCACCAACAGAAACCGGGCCCAGGTTGATTCCGGCAGTTGGAACACTATATGCCGCGAAGGCTTTTGCCGTGCACATAAGATGATTATCGGGAATTGTTTCACGAGTAATTTCAGGCTTTCCCTGCATGCCGGTAACAAAAGCAACTCCCATACGTGAAACAAGATAAGGGTCTTCACCATAACACTCTTCAACCCTGCCGAACCGGGGATCACGGGCAAGGTCAAAAATAGGCGATAAGGCCTGATCAACCCCTGAAGCGGAAGCCTCTATGGCAATTATCTCTGCCATTTTATGAATAAGTTCCGGGTTCCATGTGCTTCCCTGGGCAATAGCCTGTGGGAATATTGTAGCGCCAAGGGCAAGTTGCCCGTGCACACATTCGGCAATCTGTATTGCCGGAATTCCCAAACGTGTTTTTCCCCGTAAATAGCGATCAGCAGCCCGTGAAAGTTTTGCAATATCTCTTACTTTGATAAATGGACTTTCAAGGCAGCCAACACTTTGCCCTTTAAATACCTCTTCAAGAGACTTTTCGCTTACCTGACCATTTTTGTCAAATTTCAGCTTGCTTAAGGAGGTCATACTCATTTGCGATATTTTCTCTTCCAGGGTCATGCGTTTCAGCAAATCGCTGACCCGCTGTTCCACAGGAACATTGGGATCTTTGTAAAGCATTTTATCTTTCTTAGCTCCATACAATGTTACCGCAAGGGCAAAAAAGAATACAATTACTAATACGTTCAAATATTTTTTTTTCATTACATGTTTTCTTCTATTTTAAATTATTAGTTTAACTCCATTTATTTATAAACTCCGGTAACAACAAGTTCAGGAATAATATCCCCTTTCACCGGATAATTCTTTATCACATACCTGCCTTTGGCCGCGGGATTAGGAACTAGTTTCCCATCACGGTCAAAACCTGCCAATTCTTCCAGCAAAATACATTGCATTAAACCGCCCCAGCAATAATGTACGGTTCCTGTACCCCAGCCGTTTGCATTATAGTTCTCATGCAATTGACCATGTTTTACCCATTCATTCTGAGCTATTGCAGCACTTTTTAGAGCAAATTGCCATGTAACTTCATCGGATGCATAGTTTTTTATACCGAGATAAGCCAGGTAGTTGGTTGGTGGCCATATTCTTCCTCTCCAATAGCCCTGTGAAGGAAAGGCAGGATCATTTCGGGCAATAGTCGGAATCACGTATTCACCCCAAAACAGAGTAGTATCAATAAGGTTATTAATGATAAGTTCTGCTTTTTCATCATTGGGGGCACCTGCTATAAGGGGATAAAAAAGAGTTGGTGAGAGACGTTCACTAAATAGGGAACTCTCCGTTTTTTGTTCAGTATTCCACAGTAGTTCAAAGGGTATATCGCCAGTATATCTTAGCGATAATCTATACTCCTCACCCGCCTCAAGGTGTATGGGATCACTGGTAAATTCAGTAACAAAGAAATGTCTGTTATCAATAATGCGATCTCCGTCAACATCAAGAACCACACCCATTTCTTCCGGAGTATAGAAGAAGTAGGTTCCTGATTTCTGAGGACTAATTGTTGCTGTCCAGTATATAGGAATCTTGTTATCAATAAAATAACCAAGTTCTCTATTATTAATTGCTATTTTTGCAACTGACTCAGATATTGTATCCCCAACTATATTACGATAAGAACGGATTATTTTACCCTTAAAATTTTCATTGGAAATAGACTTAAAATCTTCTGCTTTAGGTTTTCTGGATTTATCATTCCAGTATTTATTACAATACATTCCAACATTTTCATTCCAAAGTTGATCATTAATAGCTACATTAATGTCATCAATCTGTTTTCTTAAAACTTCTGCATCTTTTTCTTTACCCAGTGCATCAGCAATATACGATAAATAGAGTGCATCGGCAGCCCACAATCCACTTAACCCGGCCATATCCAGCTCCAGGGTTCTCGATTCCACATTTATACGCGCATCATCGAACATAGGACTATTATCCATTCCACTTTCGTACTTTGCATATTGTATCTTTCCGGTCTCTGACCCCCATTCGAGCAATCCATTTTTGTTCCCGTCACGATAAGGCAACCCATTTTCAGGCCGAATATCGAACCACCAGTTGTGCCATTTAAGCAATTTAGGATATACCTCTTCAAGAAATTTCATGTCCGGATGATATTGGTGCATTTTCCATACACAAATAGCCCCTACGGGTGGCTGTGATCTGTCATCGGAATTCCTTGTAGTATCACTTCCATTGGTAACATTGGGTACAAGCCCTTCTGAAGTCTGGTGAAATAATATAGCCCTGACTGTTTCCCTTGCACCTTCAGGATCTTCAAGAGAAGCAAGCATTGCCTGAAAAAAACTATCCCATTCATATAATATTTGTTGGTATTTGTTACACCAACCTCTGCTTACCACATGGCCTGTCAGCTTGTTTTGTGTACCATATACCCTGGATCGATTCAGATGATTTGAAACCGCCTCCCAAATTTCTCCCATAGGGGTATTAACTGAAAACCTTCTATCGTTATATTCCTTCTGTTTGAGAGATAATCTTTCATTAATTTTAGATTTCGTGTATGCAGAATTTACCTTTCCGGTGACAAAAAACAGAGGATTATCAGCACTTACATTATATGATATTGCAGCAGATTGGAAATAATCATCTGTTGAGGTGGTCATTTTTTCCTCCTGAATAATATTCTTTTGGAGGGAATCTGCGTCTGCCTTTGAAGCAAATGAGGCTGTTTTCTCATTTTCAATCACATCAAATATCCAATCAGGATTTTCAGATTGCCTGTCGAGATCCAGCCATCCCTCAAAACCGGTTTCAGTAAGTTGGTAGAGAACTCCCGGGGCACCTGGCCATACCTGCATTGCTTCAATATATAGTTTTTGGGGTGTGTTGCTATATATTTTACCAACAGCACTTTTCCCATCATCAAGCCTTGACCATTCAATCCATATTATATTATTTTGATCAGTGGTAAAACCATATTTATTATATGAATAATCTGGTGCAGAAGGACCAAATTTTTGTCCTGAATTATCTTCTAACATCTCCAGGTGCTCCTTATAGTACCTTACATAATTTCCAGAAGAATCAACAAACCCAATTCTGAACTGGAAGGCCTGGTTATTATTATACTTAAAGGTGATGCCATGCACCACATCAGCATAGAAATTACCTATTTCAAATTCATTTTTTTTCTGTTTCGAATTACATGAAAACAAAATTGCAACTGAAATAAGAAGAATTACTTTTATCATTTTAACAAGTGTGTTAAATGTTATTATATTCTGTTCATTACTCGTATTCTCCTATCGTGGGTTTGTACTGTTTTCCGGTAGTTTTTAAAATTCAGGGCTTTTCATTTACAATATCCATTAATGATGGATTCCCGGTCCAGCCCCCTTCTTCCTCAACAACGAAGCGGATTTTCCTGAACAAGTCTGTAAACGGCTGGATGTCTTTCCTGTCCGTCCACCATTCAGGAGGACGTTCTCGCGTTGAGGCATATTCCGGTTTCCAGCATACCCGGTAATTATTACGGATGGTTGTGCCCCGTGTATAATCCCGCTGCCCCACCACGTCAAGTATTTTCCCATTGATCCATACCACGTTATCTTCAATCAGTGCATACTCAGAATAATCGTCCATGGCTATTACCGAGGAACCCGGCATATCCTTTTTACCATATATCAGATTTCCCCGGTATTCATTATTTT
>CAYLJE010000060.1:0-14425 GCA_964383915.1 uncultured Rikenellaceae bacterium | reverse complement strand
TGTATTGAGCTTGCCGAAATAAAGAAATCGGACATTATGGACAAACACTAATTATCTGTGTTTATTATAATGATCATGCCGGGAGGAGGTCCCATGTGAGCTATGATGATCTCTGTGTTCTCTATGCTCTTCCTCATAATTTTCAGGTTTTGGTTGAAGGGCTTTCATGGAAAGTTTCATTTTTCCATTCCTTTCATCCTGTCCAATGAGCTTCACTTCAATTTCTTCTCCTTCTTTCAGCACATCATGCAAATCATTGATTCTTTTCCAGGCTACTTCAGAAATATGCAGCAGTCCTTCTTTCCCGGGCAGGATCTCAACAAAAGCGCCAAAAGGAACGATTGACTTGACAATTCCCTTGTATGTTTTACCTACTTCCGGCATAGCTACAATATCATTTACCCGCTTAACAGCTTTATCGATGTCTTCTTTGTTTTCAGCATATATATCTACCACACCTACCTCACTTATTTCCTCAATAACAATGGTGGTGTTGGTTTCGCGTTGTATTTCCTGAACAATCTTTCCTCCGGGACCGATCAATGCGCCAATCATTTCTTTGGGGATGGTAAGCTGGACAATACGTGGTGCATGAGGTTTCAGCTCGGGTCTGGGTTTATCAAGGGTTTGTTCCATAATACTCAGGATGTGCAATCTTCCTTTTTTAGCTTGTTCCAGGGCTTTGTCCAGGATTTCGTAAGACAGTCCGTCCACTTTTATATCCATTTGTGTTGCGGTAATACCGTCGCGGGTACCCGTTACTTTGAAATCCATGTCTCCCAGGTGGTCTTCATCTCCGAGGATGTCAGAAAGGATTGCATAATTTTCCGATGCAGTGTCGGTAACCAATCCCATGGCTATACCTGAAACCGGTTTTTTTATCTGAATGCCTGCATCCATGAGGGCAAGTGTCCCCGCACAGACGGTAGCCATCGAAGATGAACCGTTGGACTCGAGTATGTCAGACACTACGCGAATAGCATAAGGCACTTCACTTGCCGGAGGCAACATATTCTTCAAAGCCCGGTGGGCGAGGTTGCCGTGTCCTACTTCCCGACGGCTGAGTCCTCTGTTCGGACGGGCATCCCCCGTGGAAAAAGGAGGGAAATTATAGTGTAATACAAATTTCTCGGTTCCTTGTACCAACACCTGGTCGATAATTTTTTCATCCAGTTTGGTCCCCAGGGTAACCGTGGTAAGAGATTGTGTCTCTCCTCTGGTGAACAATGCTGATCCGTGCGCTGCCGGCAGAAAATCCACCTCACAGGTGATGGGTCTGATTTCATCCAGTTTGCGGCCGTCCATGCGGACATTTTCATCGAGGATCAAACGTCGGACAGCTTCTTTATGAATATCATGAAAATAACGGTTAACCAGAGGTTCTGCTTCTGCACGTTCTTCCTCATTGTACTGCGAAAGGAAGTCTTCCCTTACCTGATCAAAAGCTTCCGAACGTTTGTGTTTATCCGGGATGGCTTGTTTTGCTATGGCATATACTTTATCATAGGTTTCTTTTTGAACTTTTTCGCGAAGTTCTTCATCCTGAATCTCCCGGGTGTATTGTCGTTTTATGATGTGCATATCCTGCATCATTTCCTCCTGAGCCTGGCATTGTTTTTTGATGGCCTCGTGAGCAAACTTCATAGCATCCAGCATCTCAGTCTCAGAAACTTCTTTCATCTCTCCTTCTACCATCATGATATTGTCTTTGGTAGCACCTACGATGATATCAATATCACATTCTTCCAGTTGTGAAAAAGTAGGATTCAGTATAAATTCTCCATTCAGCCTTCCTACGCGTACTTCCGAGATATGTTCCTGAATAGGCACATCAGAGACAGCCAGTGCAGCAGATGCAGCCAGCCCGGCCAGAGCATCCGGCATGGTATCCTTGTCTGCCGAAATAAGATTAATATTTACAAAGGTGTCGGCATGATAATCATCCGGGAATAAAGGTCTTAAAACACGGTCCACCAGACGAGACACAAGAATTTCGTAATCGGAAGGTCTGGCTTCTCTTTTCATAAAACCACCCGGAATACGACCCAGGCTGGCAAACTTTTCTTTGTAATCAACGGATAATGGCATAAAATCAACATCTTCTTTTGCTTCTTTGGCTGAGACAACAGTAGCCAAAAGCATAGTCCTTCCCATTTTCAGCAAAACGGCACCATCAGCCTGCCGGGCAAGCCGTCCTGTTTCCAGAATGATCTCACGTCCATCACCCAGGTCTATTGTTTTTGTATAAATCTCTGACATTTTGTTATTTGGATTAAATCATAATAGGTTAAAAAATATAAAAAAAGGCAATCGGTAACAATTGCCTCCCTATGCTTACTTTCTGATTTTTAGATCTTTGATAATGCTTCTGTAACGCTCAATTTCCCTCTGTTTCAGATAATCCAGTAACTGACGGCGTTTTCCTACAAGCTTCAGCAGGGCTTGCTGCGTTGAATAATCTTGTTTGTTATTTTTCAGATGCTCTGTCAAATGAGCAATTCTATATGTAAACAGAGCAATTTGTCCTTCTATCGAGCCGGTATTTTCTGCCGACTTCCCATACTTTTTAAAAAATTCTTTTTTCTTCTCTACCGATAAATACATATGCTTTTATTAGTTAAATATGTTAATAACCCTCATCAAAAGATTTGCAAAATTACGGTTTTTTTTAATTAAACCAATACATTACGGTTTTTTTATCTTTAAAAGACAGATACAAATGACAGGATAACATTCAAAAGAGATTAAATCTCTCCTTTTTCCAGAATTTTTTTCATCAGAGCGATCTGTTGCGGATTTCCCAAAACAAACAGCATATCGTTTTTTTTCAAGCACAACAACCGGATCTGTGATTAACTCGTTGAAAAGAAAGGTGAATTATTAGAAGTCCCCTTTAACTTTTTTTTCCTCCCAGGATTTTCATGCCGATACGGCATTTCAAACATCTTCCCGGGTTACAGTATTCTTTTTTTAATTGTAAAAGAGCCTGGGAATAAAATGCATTGTCTGCATGAATACCTGTTTCTTCCCAATGCCGGATGATCTGGTTTCTTTCTGCAGGAAGGATTTCCAGAATATCCAGAGCCTTTTCTTTGAATGCTTCCTGACCGGTGATTGTTCCGTGAATAAAATAGAAAGGAGTGATCACATTAATCAAAAGGGTTTGGAATGCCTGTTTTCCGAATGCTTTTCTTTGTTTCTTGGATGATCTGTTGAAAACATAATGGGTATCCCAATATCCACTCAGTGTAATTTTAAACAAGTTTTCAAGTTCAGGAAGATCTGGTTTCTCCATCAGTTGTGAAAAAACATGTTCATGCTGATGAATGAAACGGGCAAACTCAGCAATACGAATGGACGGAAACGCCGAGGGGCGCATGCGCATCTGCCTCCAGGTACTTCCTGCAATCGGTTGCAGGGAGAACTTTTGTTGCAGGAAATGATATTCTTTTTTCAGGGTTTCATAGTATTCATCCCCGAACAAGTCCGTATCCAGCATGCCGGCTTGTCCAAATAATAAGGCTTCTACCTGTATAAGATTATTCTTGTGTTTTGCGATATATTTTAATGGCAGAGAACGGGCCATCCTGTGAAAAGGTTGTGCATTTACTTTGAGACCAAACCCCCGGGCCAGAAAGCGGTATAATACTTCTTCCCAGTTATTATGGGTTTCTCCCAGCTCCTTTTGTATCTCTGTAGTATGCTGTTCTATCCGTTCAATGACCAGGTTCCCCAGCCAGTGTTTGATGATAAAAGGATCAATGCGGTGAATATCATCCTGGCAGGAGACCCAGGTCCTTTTTTTCATCAGGATATCAAAGTTTTCCAACAACGAAGGGTCAAAAGACAATATTACCGCAGGAATGATTTCTCCATTTGAGCGGGTTACGGGGTTGTCATAATAAGCTACCACATGCAGGATAACGGAATCATACAAAGGGTCATGAAAATGACCATGCTGAAACCAGTCGGAAGCATGTATATGAATCTCTACATTTCCTGCCCACAACATACCATCGATTTTGATTCTGGCTTCCTGAAAATCAGGACCCTCATTGGTATTGGGGTACCCGGGATGAATGACTGCGACACGCTTTCCTCCGGCTGTTACCAGCTTGTCCGGATCGTACAGTTTATTGAGCCAGATAAAATGTAAGAATTCCTCCTTCAAGACAGATATCTTATGGTTGAATAATTTCCTTTTTTAGTAGCAGGTTGTGCATTTGTTGCTGTAATCCGAAAGCTTTCCCGGCTGCTTTTTCTGCAAATGATTCATCGTTGGCTGCATAAATGATCCCGCGTGAGGAGTTAACCAGTATTCCACATCTGCTGTTCATTCCGTATTTTGCTACTTTTTCGAGGTTGCCTCCCTGCGTTCCTACACCGGGGATCAAAAGAAAATGATCAGGAACGATTTTTCGAACCTCTGCCAGTTTATCTGCCCGGGTGGCTCCGGTAACAAACATCATCTGGTCGGGAGATCCCCATGTTTTTGCCGTTTGAAGAACTTTCTGGTACAAAGCTATATGTTCTTTTTCATTGTAAAAAAACTGGAAATCGCTTGCTCCTGCGTTGGATGTCAGGGCCAGCAGAATCACCCATTTTTCTTTATACTCCAGAAAAGGGAGGATGGAATCCCTTCCCATATACGGGGCTATTGTCAGCGCATCCACCTCCAGTGTCTCAAAAAAAGCACGGGCATATAAACGGGATGTGTTGCCAATATCTCCACGTTTAGCATCAGCAATAATAAATATTCCGGGGTCTTTTTCCCGGATATAAGTCACTGTTTTCTTCAGTGTTTTCCAGCCGGTTTCCCCATTTACCTCATAAAAAGCCACATTGGGTTTATATGCGACAGCATAAAAATGAGTGGCATCAATAATCTGCTTGTTAAACTCGAATACAGGATCCTCATAGGATAACAGACAAGCAGGAATTTTATTTATATCCGTATCCAGACCAATACACAAAAAACTTTCCTTTTCAATGATTTTTTGAGATAGTTGTTCTGCATTCATTTACAGGTATAGTTTTCCTCCGCTTTATAGATTTTATCTGTTAATTGAATCAAATACGAAAAAACATTATTTGAGTTCAGAGACTATTTTTCGAAAGTTCTTTAGTGATTCTTCTATTTCGGGCATAGAAGTTTTCCAATGGTATTCGTATTCTACGCTGAAAACGCCTTTAAATCCTTGATCTTTCAATACTTGCAACATAGCAGGAACATTGGAAATACCAGTACCCCATGGTACGTCATGAGCTTCTCCGGATTTTTCATTCATATCTTTGAAATGTAAAGAAATAATCCGCCCGTCCAGTTTTTTCAGACATTCGACCGGATCCAGTCCTGATCGTACCCAGTGGCCAACATCTGCGCAGGCTCCGATTCTGTGGGAGCGGCCTTTTATATATTTTAATACGGTATCCGGATTCCAATAAAATGAGGGTTGGGGATGATTATGGATCGCAATATTAATTTTGTATTCGTCACATAATTTTTCTACAGAATCCAGTTGTTTCGGGGTAGGTTCAGCAGTGATTGTTTGTATCCCCATTTCTTTGGCAAAGTCAAATATTTGTTTCCATTCTTTATCTGATTTGGCCCGGACTACCCCATAATTGATCAAAGTGATTCCGTTTTCCTTGAGTAATTTTTTCATTTCTGTCCTGGCTTTGGCATCACTTGTATAGTTGGTTGTTCCTTCGTAGCCACCACCAATTTTCTGACCGGGATAAGCTTCTACATATTTCAGACCCAGTTGTTTTATTTTGGGCAGGGTTTCCGCAAAGGTATATTCTTTGAAAGTCCAGGCCTGAACAGCAAGTTTCCACCCCAGTTTTTCAGGGGTTAATTTATTATCTGCTTTCATGCTTGTAAAAAGTAAAGCGATGAAAGCCAGCGAAAGGGCAAAAAATGTTTTTTTCATGATGTTTTTTTTTAAAATGAATCTTACAATATAGTGAATTTTTAAAGTTGATATGTCATATCAACCTTTTTTTTGTAGGATAAAAAATCCGAATGATTTTAACCATTTATATTTCACTCTCTTTGAGGCGTTCGGCATTTTCTGCCATTTGTAGTTTATCTATCAATGCCTGAATGTCCCCGTTCAGGACTGACTGCAGATTATACAATGTCAGGTTGATGCGGTGATCGGTTACCCGACCCTGGGGATAATTATATGTCCGGATTTTAGCAGAGCGGTCTCCTGTGGATACCATGGTCCTGCGTTTGGATGAGATATTATCAAGATATTTCTGATACTCTAAGTTATATAACCGGGTGCGTAACTCTGACATGGCTTTATCAAGATTCTTTAACTGGGATTTTTCGTCCTGGCAGGTTACCACAATCCCTGTCGGGATATGTGTCAGTCGGATAGCTGAATAGGTTGTGTTGACAGACTGGCCTCCGGGGCCGGAGGAACAATAGGTGTCTTTCCGGATATCTTCGGGTTTGATTGCTATATCAAATTCTTCAGCTTCAGGCAATACGGCTACAGTAGCTGCAGAAGTATGAACTCTTCCCTGTGTTTCTGTCTGAGGGACCCGTTGTACACGGTGTACCCCCGATTCATATTTCATGATACCGTAAACGCCTTCTCCTTTAACGGTAAAAACAATCTCTTTATAACCCCCGGCAGTTCCTTCGGTAAACCGGTTTATCTCTGTTTTCCAGCCTTTGTTTTCTAAAAATTTAGAATACATGCGGAATAGATCACCTGCAAAAATACTTGCTTCATCACCTCCTGTGCCGGCACGTATTTCGACAATGGCGTTTTTATTATCTTCCGGATCTTCCGGTATCAGCAGCAGTTTTATTTTTTTTTCCAGTGGTTCTTTCCGGGCCATCCATTCATCCATTTCCTGTTTGGCCATTTCCTTCATTTCTTCATCTTTTTCTTCTGCCAGTATCTCTCGGGCTGTATCAATGTTGCTTAGTAATTCTTTATATTCTTTATAAGCATTTACAACAGGTTCAATTTCTTTGTATTCTTTGTTTAGTTTGATATAACGTTTCATATCCGATGTCGCATTAGGATCGGAAATCTCGTTGGAGATCATATCAAAACGTTCTTTGACTCCCTCGAGTTTGTCAAGGATTATATTCTTACTCATGGTTATGGCATTCTTATTCCTGCTGCAAAGGTATAAAAATATCCCCCTTTTGCTATAAGGGGTATCATGGAGGGGGAGGTCGCAGAAGAAAGCAGGATTAATATTCGAAAGTTCCGTTTTCCGTAATAAGGGTCAGCTTTCGCCGTCCTGACTTATGGACATGGCCGATTATTTTTGCATCGATATGAAAAGAGTCAGCTATGCAGATGATTTTTTTTGCCATATCCGGATGCAGGTAAATTTCCATGCGATGGCCCATATTAAAGACTTGGTACATTTCTTTCCAGCTTGTACCGGAGCCTTCTTGAATATAACGGAATACCGGAGGGATAGAAAAAAGATTGTCTTTGATGATGTGTAGTTGATTAATAAAGTGAAGAATTTTTGTCTGTGCCCCTCCGGTACAATGGATCATGCCGTGGATATCGTTGCGGTATTTATCCAGTATCTCATGGATCACAGGAGCATAGGTACGTGTGGGAGAGAGCACCAGTTTGCCCATGTCTGTTTCTTCCATTTCCGTTGGATCTGTCAGTGAATATTTGCCTGTATAAACAAGGTCTTCAGGAATATCCGGGTCCCATGCTTCCGGATATTTCCGTGCCAGCTCGTGAAAAAAAATATCGTGCCGGGCAGAAGTAAGCCCATTGCTGCCTATGCCACTGTTGTATTCTTTTTCATAGGTAGCTTGTCCGGAAGAAGCCAACCCGACGATTACATCCCCGGCTCTGATCTTATCATTGCTGATAACATCTTTTTTTTCCATCCGGGTTGTCACTGTGGAATCTACAATAACCGTACGCACAAGATCTCCCACATCTGCTGTTTCTCCTCCGGTAGCATATGCGTTGATACCCTGGCTGCGCAGGAAAACAAGAAATTTTTCGGTGCCTTGGATAATTGCAGCAATTACTTCTCCTGGCACCAATGATTTATTTCTTCCTATGGTAGAAGATACCAGAATATTATCAGAGGCCCCGACACAGAGGAGGTCGTCAATATTCATCACGAGGGCATCTTGGGCAATTCCTTCCCATACCGAAAGATCCCCTGTCTCTTTCCAGTAAAGGTATGCCAGGACAGATTTGGTGCCTGCTCCGTCGGCATGCATAACCGTGCAAAAAGAATCGTCTCCGGCTAGCAGATCCGGGATTACTTTACAAAAAGCGCCCGGGGAGAGGCCTTTATCAATGTTTTGTATAGCAGCATGTACATCTTCTTTTTGCGAAGAAACTCCTCTGCGGGCATATCGTGACGTTTCGGATACCATCATTACAGATTCAAGAATTATTTTTTTGTCTTTGCCGGGAAGTCGGTACGCAATACCTGAAACTCAGTACGACGGTTGATCTGATGACAAATTTCCTGGTCTTCAACGTTGGGGAGGGAGTAAATAAACTGGTCATTCAGTACGATGCCTTCTTTCAGAAACGTATATTGTTGTGCCAGTTTTTTACCTACTACTTTGGGCATGGATTCTCCATATCCTTTAGCAATTAACCGCTTCTGATCAATTCCTTTTTTGATCAAGTATTCAACCACAGCCTGTGCCCGTTTCTGAGAAAGTTCCAGGTTGTAATCTTCGGAAGCTCTGGAGTCAGTATGTGAACGTAACTCAATGACAATGTTTGGATTATCGTTTAGTACCTCGACCAGATGGTCCAGAGCGACCATCGATTCCGGACGTAAATCCCATTTGCCAAAATCATAATAAATATTGGGAATTTCTATTGGCTTGGCGATGGAGGCAAGTTGTACGGTCGTTTTCAGTACGGTATTTTTAGTTAATCCTTTGGTAGTCTCTTTGCTTTTACCATTTAAGTATCCTTCTTTAGATGCGATAAAAATATAGTCGGTATTTGGTTTCAGCATAAACCGAAAAGATCCTTCTGTCGAAGTGCTGTCAAGCAGGATTGTTCCGTTGCTGCCGATCAGCTTTATCCGTGCGGAAGGAATAATCTCGTCTGTTTGCAGATTACGAACGGTTCCGGCAACGCTAAATTTCAATGGAGGAAGGACAAAAGCGTAGATATCATCACTTGTGCGAATTTTGCGTGAAGAGCTAAAAAAACCTTTTACTTCCTTGTCTTGTATAATAATACCAAAATCATCGGCAGGGGAATTTATGGGATATCTCATATTTTCAATATTCCATCTGCCATTGTTGTCTGTTTGGGCCCGAAAGATATCCAAACCTCCCATGCCGGGCCATCCGTCAGATGCAAAATATAAAGTGCCGTCCCGGGCAACAAAAGGAAACATCTCATTTTCTTCGGTGTTAATATCAGGGCCCAGATTTTCCGGCGTTCCCCATTTGTCGCTGGTACTCATCCGTGTAACTTTCCAAATGTCTTTTCCTCCGTATCCTCCGGGCATGTCCGACACAAAATAAAGTGTTAATCCGTCAGCTGAAATGGAAGGATGAGCTTCCACCAGGCTGTCAGCCACCAGGTTTAAAGCTTCCGGTTTTCCCCACTTTTCACCTTCTTTTTTTGTGACCATTATCTTACACCCAAGCTTTTGGTGTTTATTAACCTCACACCGGGTAAAATACATGGTGTTAAAATCTGAAGAGAGAGATGGAGTTCCTTCCTCATATTCGGTATTTACAGGTCCATCAAGTGGTACGGGTGTACTCCATTTGCCTTTCCGGTCTCTTTTTGATACAAAAATATCTGCAAAATTTTGTCCGGTAGCTCCATGTGTTTTGTTTCCGGTGGCGTCATCCCTGGAAGACGTAAAATAAATGACCTGGTAATCATCCCTGGCGTAAGCAGGAGAATAATCACTTGCCCGGGAATTAAAAAAACGCATTTCTTCTATTGCATAACCTACCGGATATTTCATCCATTTCAATGCCTGATCACAGGAACGGACTCCTTCTGTACTTCGTGGGTCATTGGGGACCAGTTGTTTATATTTATTAAACTCTTCAATGGACTCCTCGTATTTGCCATTTTTCATCATTTGTTGTGCATAATACAGGATGGCTACAGGATCAGGATAGTTCCTTTTGATGGCTTTCTTATACCATAATTCAGCTTTGTCCGGTTCATTGATCTGACGGTAACATTCAGCAATTTTAAATACCACTGATGTTTTAGCTTCTTTATTTTTTACCATCGAATAAGCATCTTTATACAAATCGATGGCATCATAAAATTCACCTGCCCTGTAAGCCTCATTGGCCCGGGCCATTTTCTTTTTCTGCCCGTACGTAGCTGTCTGGACAAGAAAAAGAATTATCAATACGGTTGCAAATGTTTTCATGACACAGTTTTACAACGAGGTTATAAAAGTAAATATTTTTTCGGGGCAAAAAAAAGTTGTTTCGAGAGAAATCGAAACAACTTTTTTCAATTAACCATAAAACCAACAGATACAGACCAAAGCCGTCCTGTTTTTTTTTGCTGATATCACCGGGTAAAGAGCATTTCGCGGTATTTTGGCAGAGGCCACAATTCATCATCCACGATCAGCTCAAGTTTGTCCACATGATAACGTATCTCATTCAGAAAAGGCTTGACAGTTTTGTCATAAGTATATGCTTTCTCTATCTCATCTTCGATTTTGTTTGCTACTTTCCGGGCATTGACCATTTCATTCACTTTAGATTTGATGACAGATACATGCGTTGAGATATTCTTAATGAGTTCTAAGCGATCACTGGTCTGATCAATGTATTCCTTCTCGGGAAATATCTCTTTTAATCCTTTGACATTTTCGATCAGCTTGTTTTGATATTGTACTGCTGTCGGGACAATGTGGTTAATGACCAGATCGCCCAGAACACGTGCTTCAATCTGTATTTTCTTGGTAAACTTTTCATATTCAACCTCTACTCTTCCTTCCAGCTCCCGTTCATCAAAGATTCCATTTTCAATCAATACTTTTTTTGCCTGCGGCGTCAGGTATTGTGCCAATGATTCAGGGACACTGGTGATATTTGTCAGTCCCCGTTTTTCGGCCTCTTTTTTCCATGCTTTGCTATAGTTATCTCCTTCAAAAAGAATATTCTTTGATTCGGAGATATATTTCCTGACTACTTTAAAAATAGCTTCGTCTTTTTTAAGGTTTTTCTTAATGATCAGGGCATCCACTTCTTTTTTAAATTCTTTGAGTTGATAGGCAAGTGCTGCGTTGAGAGGGATCATGGGAGCAGCGCAATTTGCACTGGAACCCACAGCGCGGAATTCAAAGCGGTTTCCTGTAAATGCGAACGGAGAAGTTCGGTTACGGTCGGTATTGTCAAGCAATATTTCCGGAATTTTTCCAATACCCAGTTTTAGCTCCGTTTTTTTCTCCGGGGTCATTTTATTGTTTGGAATATTTTTCTCCAGATCAGCCAGTATATTTGACAGGGTAGAGCCCAGAAAAATAGAAAGAATGGCAGGAGGTGCTTCATTGGCCCCCAGACGGTAAGAATTACCCGCATTCAGGATGCTGGCACGCAACAAATCCTGGTTATCATATACTGTCTTTATAACATTTACCAGAAAGGTCAGAAATTGCAGATTTCCCATTGGATTCTTTCCGGGAGATAAAAGATTTATGCCAGTGTCTGTAGAAAGGGACCAGTTATTATGTTTTCCTGATCCGTTGATACCGCCAAAAGGCTTTTCATGAAACAATACACGAAAATTATGATGCCTTGCTATACGTTTCATCAGGTCCATTATCATTTGGTTGTGGTCATTTGCCAGATTGGCTTCCTCAAAGATAGGAGCACATTCAAACTGGTTGGGGGCCACTTCATTGTGTCGTGTTTTGACTGGGATACCCAGTTTATAAGCTTCAATTTCGAAATCTTCCATAAAGGCTTTTACACGTTCGGGGATGGAACTGAAATAATGATCATCCAGTTGCTGGTCTTTCGAAGACTTATGTCCGACCAGTGTCCTCCCGGTGAGAATAAGATCGGGACGCACATTATAAAAAGCATCATCAATCAGAAAATATTCCTGTTCCCACCCCAGGGTTGCATACACCTTTGATACATTCTTGTCAAAATAGTGGCAGACATCTACTGCTGCTTTGTCCAGGATACTGAGTGCCCTTAGTAAGGGGGCTTTGTAGTCCAGGGCTTCTCCCGTGTAAGAAACAAAGACGGTGGGGATACAGAGCGTTGTTCCCACAAGAAAAGCAGGAGAAGAAACATCCCACGCAGTATATCCACGGGCTTCAAAGGTGTTCCGTATCCCCCCGCTGGGAAAACTGGAGGCATCCGGCTCCTGCTGTACAAGCAATTCCCCTGAGAAATTCTCTACCGGACCCCCGAAATCCCCAAATTCAATGAAACCGTCATGTTTTTCAGCAGTGCCATCGGTCAGGGGATGAAACCAGTGGGTGTAATGAGTTGCTCCGTTATCAATGGCCCAGTCTTTCATGCCGACAGCTACCTGCGTGGCCATCTTCCGGTCAATGTGATTTCCTTCCAAAATAGCCTTTTTTACACTCCTGTAAGCTTCTTTGGAGAGGTATTTTTCCATTTTTAATAAATCAAAAACTTTAGATCCGAAATAAACGGTTACTTCGTTGGAAGGGGCCTCAACCTTCTTAGGTTGTCTTTTTAAAACTTCCTGAAATGCGATGGTTCGAAACTGTGCCATAATATAATTTTTAAAATTCGACACAAATATATATAAATTTTAAATACCCCTGGTAAAATAGGGGGGATATTGAAAAATTGTTAATAATTATTAGATTAGTCCTTTATTAAATAGGGGATGAATAGAATTAATATACATAAATTGTATAAGATAGTATTAAATCGGGAATGGCAGATTCGGAGGGTGGAAATAGATGAGGGGATTTAGTGAAATGATATTGGGTGGGTAGAACGGTTAATGAAAATTAGATAACGGGCAGGTACCCTTACTGTTTCCCGTGTCTTTTCAACTTCCTGCTGATTTTACGGATGGCTGCCTGAATGGATTGTTCAGGCTGAATGACATTATCCGGGCCCCAAAATTCAGGATCTTCAAAAGCACTTACTTTGTCAGTAAAAATATCTTTCCACTTAAAAGTATCGCGGTAACGGGGTTTTTCTACTGAGGAGAAATTCACATTCGTAATCGCTGTTTCAGCAAGGATGGTATAATTGGAACGAAATAGTTTCTTAGCCCATTTACAACGGAAATGATTTTCCAGACGCATATAGTTAAGGACCCATTTTCCTTTTAAGAGCCGGTATTTTACCATATAGGTTCCACTCAGCACATTTATTTTCAGGTTTGCCGGCTTTTTAATGATCAGGTATTTGGCTGCTTTTTCTATTTGTTTCGGACTGATTTCATATTCTGCTCCGGTGATGGCCAGAGATTTGGCATCCAGATAGATGATTCCACTGTATAACGGGAGGCTCACTGCATCTTTTTGATCAAAATGAATAACATACATTTTTCTGTTGTCAATTTTCACCTGTCCCCCCATTGAAAAGTTATAATAGTCAAGTACATCAGGAGAAAGAATATCTCCCGGGTTCTTGGCAAGATCCAGGTAAAAAGCGGTTACCGGACCTCCCTGCAATTTAACCATAAGGGTATCTTCCCGGCGTACATATTCCCCTTTTCTTCCTTTATAAACACGGACACGGTCAACACCCAGTATATTTTTATAGGAGGCTTTGTAAACGTCCAGCACTGCTTCTCCAACAGACAGGTATTTGTTATTGCCTTTTCTAATAGATTCACGATAAAAAGCTGTTAAACCGGTAGGTATATCAGGATAATTTTCAGGAATCTTTCTGATTGCTTCCCGCAACAGTGCTACCGGATCCAGTTTTTCAATAATGACAGCCGGGATTGAAATAATGTCCGGGATAAGTCTGACCACAGGTTTACCTCCGGTCAATTTGGAAATGGGAAGGGATGAGGTTTTATATCCTGTGCTGCTGAAACCAATCAGATGACCTTTATATTTTGCCGGAACCTTCAAAAGAAATCTGCCTTCCGAATTGGCCACGGTACCAATGTTGGTACCTATAATATATATCGATGCAAAAACCACTGGATTTCCGTTGTTGATATCTGTTATTTTGCCCTGGATAGCAATAAAATGTAATGTATCGTTTTGTTGCAGGAAATGAGGATAGATGCCGGAAGAAGTTTCTCCCGTCAACAGAAACACAAAAAACAAAAATGTTATAAATTTCCCTTTGAACTCCATCTGTCCTTATTTTTTAAACCCAAATAAATATAAGAAAAATTTAAGAAAAAACATATTTTTCCTGAATAATAATACAACATTCTTCCATTAAATAAATTTTGTTATAAAAATTTTTATAATTATGATTTAAATA
>CAYLJE010000059.1:0-14658 GCA_964383915.1 uncultured Rikenellaceae bacterium | reverse complement strand
GACTCTCGAAACCGCGCCCTGAGCTTGTCGAAGGGCAAATGACAGTGATCCGCCGTCAGGTTGCGAACTAAAACACATCCAGTATCTTAAACTGTTGGCCGTTAAAATTGTAGGTATCCCCCTTTTTCAGGCCACGGATAATTTCAAACATAGGCACTTTTGGTGAAATAGCATAATATATCTCATCATAACAGATGAATTTTCCCAATCCTATAGAAACAAACATTTTTTGTTTATCAGTAACCACCACAGAACCTACATCTACAGTGCTCCTGGTTTTCAGTGTTATCAATTTTTCCAGTGTTTGTTTATCCTGTAGGGCTTTTTCATATTGTGCTGCCAACATATCCCGTTTACTCAATAACTGGGTACGGTAAGGATCATACAGATCCCGTGTCTGATCTTCTTCATTGGCACTTTCCTGTACCTCTTCTACAGCATTCCGTGCAGTTTCTATTACCTGACTCTGTTTTTCCATACAGATCCGTACTATTTCCTCTTTAATCTTATGCTTATCCATGACCCTAAACTTTTTATGAAAATTCTGGCACTGAATCCGGGATATTCCCTATTTATTTTTATCACCCTGCCAATCTATGTTTCTTTCTTATTTTCAATATTCTTAAAAATGACCCTTTCTCACGGGAAAGAAAAATAAAAAACTTCCCGGACAAATGATATCCACACAAAAAATATTATTATTTTGGCTTTTGCATATAAATTTGCATATAAAAATATAAAAAATAGATGAAACAAGTGTATAAAAAAAATAAAAAATTTATAAAAGAATATGATGAAACGAATTCGAGGTTTTGCCAGTGATAACAATGCACCGGTTCATCCGGATATTTTTAAGGCAATGGAATCTGTAAATACAGGACATACGATTGGATACGGAGATGATCCTTATACCAGGAAAGCCACAGAAAAAGTACGTTCTTTATTCAACAAAGATACAGAAGTATATTTTGTGTTTATAGGGACAGCAGCCAATGTGCTCGGGTTGGAAGCAGCCACCCGGCCGTGGAATTCTGTTCTTTGTGCCGAGACGTCACATATCCAGGAAGATGAGTGCGGAGCTCCTGAGAAATTTACCGGATGTAAATTGATTCCCATTCCCCCGGTGCACGGAAAGTTAACACTTGCCGGTATTCAAAGGCATCTGGTTGGATTTGACTTTGAACACCATGCACAACCACGGGTAATATCCATTACACAGGCAACTGAACTGGGTACCGTTTATACCCTTGATGAGATCAGGGAGATTACCTCCCTGGCACATAAAAACAATATGGTTGTCCATATGGACGGGGCCCGCCTTGCCAATGCTGCTGCCTGGCTGAATATATCTTTCAGGGAAATGGTTACAGATACAAACGTGGATATCCTTTCCTTTGGAGGGACAAAAAACGGAATGATGTATGGGGAAGCTGTGGTTATACTGAACCCTTCTCTATCCGGGGGGTTTAAGTACGTCCGTAAACAGGGAATGCAACTGGCTTCCAAGATGCGCTACATATCAGCACAGTTCGATGCCTATCTGGAAAATGATCTTTGGTTGCGAAATGCCCGTCATGCCAACGCCATGGCACAGCTTCTGGCAAAAGAAGTCAGGCAGATTCCCGGCATCACCATCACCGAACCGGTCCAGGCTAACGGTGTTTTTGCACAGGTCCCCGCAGAAATAATCCCTTCTCTTCAGAAAGCATTCTTTTTCTACGTCTGGGATGAACAGTTATCCGTCGTTCGATGGATGACATCGTGGGATACAACGAGAGAGGATGTGAATACTTTTATTCGGATAATACGGGATAAAATGAAACAACCCGGAACAAAATAATCAAAAAAGATGACAGAAAATAAAACTTTTTTTCTTTTACACCGTATGCATAACTGAATTTGATGATGATAATTAAATTTCAGTTAGATAGTTAGTTAGAAAAGGTCAAGATGCTTGACCTTTTTTGTTATCATCTATTTGATTGTACGGGCACTGTTAAGAACAGCTTCTATTACCTCCATATTGGCTACAGCATCTTCCAGTGGTGTAGGTACCGGGGTGTCATCCAGAATTGACCGGGCAAAAGCATCCCCCTCTAAAGTGTATTGATTGGCAGGCTGAATAATTAATTTTTCCGACGTTGTCCCCTGATGATACCAAAGGATGCTTTCCTTTTCCGGAGGAGGATTAAAGGGCATCTCTAATGCAATCATTCCTTTTGTCCCCAAGACATCTACCCTTTGATAAGGTTGTAGCTGTGTTCCACAAGTAAATACAGAGGTTCCTTTTTCAAAGGTAAGGATTCCGGATGCCATTTTATCTATCCCGAATGCTTCATCATATTCCACCGACCCGCTTATTTGTATGGGTTCTTCTTTAAAGAGAAAACGAGACAGGGAAATATTATAGCATCCGATATCCATCATCCCTCCTCCCCCATATTCCGGATTATTTCTGTAATCATCAGGAGAAGTATTATAATAAGAAAAAAAAGAGACAATGGTACGCAAGGTTCCGATTTTGTCGTTTTGTATCATCTGCAGTGTCTTTTGCCACTGGGGGTGAAACCGATACATAAAAGCCTCCATCACTTTCAACTCCGAATACTTATTTTTCTCTTCCAGGAGAGCATGAGCTTCCGCAACAGAGAGAGCCAGGGGCTTTTCACACAGCACATGTTTCCCGGCCTTCATGGCTTTGATCGTCCATGGCACATGTAAATGATTAGGCAACGGAATATAAACAGCATCTATTTCCGGATCAGCCAGTAATTCTTCATACGATCCGTAGCTTTTAGGAATATGCAGTTTTTCAGCAGCTTCCCGTGCTTTCTCAAGTTGTCTGGAAGCAAGAGCCGTTACTTCGCAGTATTTACTTATTTGCAAGGCCGGAATAACCGTGTTCACAGCTATTCTTGCACTACCGATCACTCCAAATCTGATTTTAGCCATATTATTAAATTTAAATAAATGATTTTACGGTTTATAAACATCTGACACAAGAGACACCGAAAAATTTTTGTTGTATTGTAACATATAAAAGATCTGGTTCATAAAACCACTGAACCATCCTGTTCGTTTAAACTGATAATTTCCAATACAAATCGGGGAATAAAAAGAACCGGTACAATCTGCAAATGCTGTACCATATTTATTAAGTATAGAGAGAAAATAGGCTGCAATATCGTACCCATCCCAGGCAATGCTCAATATTGCCGGATCCGTATAATATTTTTTACGAAACCGTTGAAAAAACAATTTCTCTTTCTTCCCGTTTGGGTTAATAAACTGAGGCGTAAACAAATGCAGGTTCATCTGATAGAAATATTCCAACTGCACATTTTCAAAATAACGCCAGTCAGAGCTTCCGGCCAACTGGATAGGATAATTCTTCATGAGGGTACTCAGTCTGGACACAATCTCACTGACAAATCCTTCCTGATCGGAGAGCACCCAAACAATGTTCTGACGGTATTTATCCAATGAAATTTCGATATTGTTCATCGTGTCCGCAGGAGATAGTAATTGAGGCACTACCACTTCTTTAATGCTTGCATCCTCAGGATGTACATATTGGGAAAACGCTTCCACCAGATCATCCTTTATCCGGTTATATTCTTTCTGTGCAACAGAATCATCCGTATGAATAACCACAATGTTATTATCAAAATTCCGGGCCAGATAATTTGCCATCCGGCGCTGTTCGAGTTTCTTTGAAGGCCTGAATTGAAAAGCAAACGGGTTAAAATGAAGAAAATCATCCCTGCGTGACAATGGAGAAACAACCGGAATATGTCTCATCCGGCCAAATTGAGCAATGACAGACAGGGTTACGGGATACACAGGTCCGATAATGAGATCCATGCTGTCGAGCGCTCCTGTTTTTACCAAAGAATCCACAACAGAAATATCCCGTTCAGTATCAAAGACAGAAACTTGTGCATGAATTCCTGTTTTTCCAAGCGTATCCAAAGCCAGCATTACACCCTCATAAAAGGAAAGAAAATTTATGGTAGGTGGATAAATCCAATCCGGATCACGGGTTATAATTTTCCTGATTTTTTTCCCGGTGGAAGGATCGGTCGTGCTGGAATCAATATAACTTCTTTCATTTTCTTTCAAATAAAAAGGTAACATCAGCGCAACTTTCCACACCCTGTCCGCCCCCAGGTAGCCGGTTGTATCACACGGCATATTGCCGGGATAAGCAGAAACAGCCTGAATATGCACGGTATCATTAGCTGAAGGAAAAGATTGAACGTTTTCCTCTTTGGAAGGAATACGGATTTCCTGTCCGGGGACTATGTCATTTTTCAATCCTTTATTTAGTTTACGAATATCCCTGACCGTGATCCCGTATTTCCTTGCGATACTGAAGAGTGTTTCTCCGGGCAGTACATGGTGCATACGTGAGGGCTCTTCCTGAACAGCAAACCCGATATGTTCCGGGACTATTTTTTTCCTCGGAATTCTTATTTCGGCATCTGCAGGTATATTATCAGGACTCAAATCAGGATTTTCGTGAAGTATCTCGTCCACCGTTACGCCATATTTCCTGGAAACGGAAAACAGCGTCTCTCCTACTGCCAGTCTATAATAAATGTAATGTTGTGTGTCTCTTGCCTCTTGTTCTGTATTGGTCACCGAGGCAGGAACAAAGGGGATTTTAAGTACCATGCCTGCCTGCAGGCCGGTCACAAGAACAGGGTTTTCACTGGAAATTTCTTTCTCCGGTACATTATAAGCTTTACTGATCGAATAAAGGGTTTGTCCTTTTTCTACAACATGTATATAATAGATCTTTCCTCCGATAATGACTTTTTCGGAAGAACGCTGTATCTTTTGTTCCGGCTCTTGTCCATACAGGTAGGAAAGGGAAATTAGTAAAATGGACAGAATCGTTAAAAACCGATATATTAACCTATTAACCAATGCATTACAAATATAACATTCGGATACAAAGGTAGTAAATTATCCTTCAGAACAAAACCTGTGGAAATCATATTTTCTATAAGTATTGAAATCATTGAATAAAGAAAGACCGGTAATTACCGGTCTTTCTTCTCTCTATGGTCCCCCGGGGATTTGGATAATTATTTCTGCCAACCTCTTCCGTAAAAATGTCCCCATCCATTCATGGGTGGTCCCTGGAAACCTTTTCCCTGAAAACCTGCATGTTTTCTCATCATTTTGTGTTTCATCATTCCTTTACGGCTTTGTAATCGAAGCCATTGTTCTTCTGTCAGCACATTTCTGAATTTTACTTTGAATGCAGCGCTCTTTTTCATGATTTGGTTCAGCAGTTTGGTTCGGGCATCGATATTTGCATTGATGGCTTTTATATCCGTTTTCTCTGCCGATATCAATCCCTGATATTCAGCCAGGAGGACTTTCATTTTGCTTTGTAGGGGTTGAAATGCTTTTACCTTCTCCAGTTGAAGATTTTTCATTTGATTTTTCTGATCATTGGTAAGATTCAGGAAATTAGCTGCCTGAGAAAAATGTGACCCTGATTTGTCTTGCATCATTTTCCCCTGTCCCGGCTGGCTGAATGCAACCGTACCGGCCAAAAGAAAAATGAATGTTACTACTGTTGTTTTAAAACCTTTTGCTTTCATAGTTCTTGAATTTTAGTTATTGATAATCTTTTATTGTTTATTCTTTTGACAAGTTTTCAACCTCATTTATTCCCCGATAGAAGAAATCCGTGACAAAAATGTCACGGATTTCTTCCGGGAACATTTATGGACAGGGGCATTTTTGTGGCGGATGGAAATTCCGTGAACCAGGTTTCGGGGAGTGTCGCTTAGAAGGATACCGTTTCCCTTTAGGATGACTCATTCTTTCAAGCCGGTCTTTTTGTTCCTGTGTCAAAAGAGGATACAGTTCATTTTTAAATTCTTTCATTAAGTTGATAAAATCATTCCGGTATTTTTTTCTGAGTGTGATATTCTCATTTGCATATCTTTTTATCACAGGCAACAGTTGTTCTCTTTGTTGTGGGGTAGGATTAATCACGTGAAGGGTCCAGTAGCTGAATCCTTCCCTGGTAGCATAAGATCTGAATTTCTTCATGTGTGCATTCCTTATCTGCACCGCTGTAAGCATGCCGATGGCAAACCCTATCAGCAGTGTACTTACCAGCACAAGTATCGTTCTGAAATTTAATGATTTCATACGTTTATTTTTTTAAAGCTTGTTTCATTCTATTTGTATCTTTTATGATTATTCTGCCATATCTTCATAAAGGAGATAACTGACTAAATTATCATCGGAAGAAGTATCTACCCCGACTACGGTTTCTTTATTCAGGGAACCAGCCGTGAGATAAATTGCAATCAACAGGATGATAATAGCAGCTACACCGGTAAGTGCCAGTTTTTTGAACAGGGCGATCAACTGAGACGAAAAATCCACTTCTATTACAGGGACGGCATCTTTTACTTTTGCCAGCACTCTTTCAGCAAAACCCTTTTTAAAATGAAAAGAGGTACCTTTCATACGGTTTCTTATTTCCTCAATTTCCTGTTTTTCATTTCTCAGGTCCGGATCAGCAATCAGGAGTTCCTTCAGAAGTGTACGCTCACCGGCGGTAAGTTTCCGGTCAAAAGAAGCATACAATAAGTCGTATTTTCTTTCGTTATCCATTTCTATTCAAATTATTATTAATTTCTTCAATTGTTTTTGTGCGCGGGCCAACCTGGAGAGGACTGTGCCCATAGGGACATTCAGGATCTTTGCTGTTTCTTTGGTACTGAATCCTTCAATCAGTCTCAGAACCACTACTAAACGGAATTTTGGATCCAGTTTCTGCAGTGCTTCCTGCACTATTTCGCGGGCATCCCGTTTCTCCGTTTCCCTGCCTCCGTCAGATAAATCATCAAATCCGGCATCCTGTTGACTCTGTGTAAACAACGACACCGTTCTTTTTTTCTTTTTCAGTTCATTCAGAGACAGGTTGATCGCAATGCGTGTTAAATAAGTACCCAATGCTGCCTCCCCCCGGAATTGATTCAGCGACCTGTAAAACCGTATAAAAACTTCCTGTCCCACGTCATCTGCTTCCGCCGTGTTTCCCAGCATACCGATGATTACATTGGCTACCGCCTGTTCATACCTTTTCACAATCCCTGCAAAAGCAAGTGCATCTCCTTTTCGGGCCCTTTCCAACAGTTCAAGATCACCGGTTTGTTGCTCCACACTGTTCTTTTTATCTGTTTGACAATGAAATACTGTTTTTTATTCCCTCTGTCCAATATTTTTCAACTTTCATTATCAAAAATACATTTTCAATTTAATAATAATCACTCAGCAAAACAAAGCTTTAAAAAAATATTAAGTAACAGGAAAATATTCACTAATTTTAAACAAACAAAGGGAGGTTTCATGTTTCCTCAGGGATTTGATATTTACTAAAAAATTATGGTACGTGATTTTACAGGTTTATTTACAGCCATTGCCCAATGTGAGCGGTGTGATTTATTTCATACCCGGCAGAAAGCAGTATTACCGGAAGGGAATCTCCGGTCCCCTGTCATGATGATTGCCCAGGCACCGGGAGAACAGGAAAACAAAAATGGCCGGATGTTCATCGGACCTTCAGGCAAGTTATTTGATGAATTATTAGCTGCTTCCGCTGTCAACAGGAAAGATTTTTATCTGACCAATCTGATCAAGTGCATGCTGCCCAAATCCCGGCGTCCCTCAAGAGCACAATGGGATGCCTGTACCCCCTGGCTGGAAACAGAAATACACCTGGTACGACCGAAAGTATTTGTCCCTCTTGGATTTCAGGCAACCAGGTTTTTATTGATACACTTCGGATTGCCCCGTCCTCCCCGAAAAGAGTATAAATCTCTTTTCGGGAAATACCTGAGGATAGAAAACGTACTCATCTATCCTTTACGTCATCCCACCGCCCTTTTGTTCAACCCCGATAAAAAAGAGATCATGGTACAAAACTACCACCGGTTAAAAGAGATTGTCAACCGGTGATAAAACAGAGAGTCTGCCACTATAAAAGAATCTCCCGGGGATTGACGTGTCTATATTTTACTACCTATTTAAATAGGTATTTAAATAGGTAGTAAAATACAAGAGTGTTCCTGCAAAAAAAATATTTTTTGTATAAATGGCTATGATAATACCATTTATTTGCAATGAAAAAAACGAACTGATCTATTCTTCACACAGATGAAATATTTTCATTACGGACATGTTTATCCCTGATATTTTTCATTAAGTTTGTGCAGGAGATAAGAAAATAGCAAAAACAGGAACTGTTTAAATTCTTATTCATGATGGCATAAAACACTATTTATGACTGCAACTAAAAAATCTTTTGGTACCGCTCCGGTTTTTTTCACAGCCATTTCAACCATTCTCGGGGCCATCCTTTTTTTACGTTTCGGTTATGCCGTCGGCACGTTAGGGTTTTTGGGTGTTGTGTTAATCATTATCACAGGGCATATGGTAACCATCCCTACTGCGCTGGCCATATCGGAATTGGCTACCAACGAAAAAGTGGAAGGAGGGGGTCAATATTATATTATCTCGCGTTCTTTTGGCTTAAATATCGGTGCGACGATAGGCATTGCGCTTTATTTCTCTCAGGCAATCAGCACTGCTTTTTATATCATAGCCTTCACAGAATCTTTTTCCCCGCTGTTTGATTTTATCAGGGAACATTATCATTTCATCCTGCCCCGTCAGGCAATCAGTGTACCTTCTATGATCTTGCTGGCATGGCTAATGCTCAAAAGGGGTGCCAGCATCGGTGTAAAATCATTGTACTTGATTGTTGTTATTCTTTTTACAGCGATTACCCTATTTTTTCTGGGAAAGACAAATTTTCAGATCAGCCACCTGTATAATTCTTTTTCCATCCGTAATATGGATAAGTTTTTTATCGTTTTGGCGATTATTTTTCCGGCCTTTACCGGAATGACGGCAGGTGTCGGGTTATCCGGGGATTTAAAGAATCCTGCCCGTTCGATACCCATCGGAACATTGACAGCTACCGTTTCAGGGATGATTGTTTATTTCTTTATTGCCTGGAAGATGAATATTTCAGCTTCTCCTTATGATCTTGTTCATAACCAACTCATCATGACTAAGATTGCCAAATACGGAAATATTGTTGTTCCGCTGGGTCTGGCAGCCTCTACCCTGTCTTCTGCCCTGGGATCGATCATGGTTGCGCCCCGCATCTTGCAGGCATTGGCAAAAGATCATTCTTTTCCGTCAGGAAAAATAAACCGATTCCTTTCACGCGGCAAAGGAAACACCAATGAGCCTCAGCAAGCCACCCTGATTACGGCCCTTATTGCGCTGGTCTTTGTAGCACTGGGGAGTATTAACTCTATAGCACAGATTATCACTATGTTTTTTTTGGTCACTTATGGTACACTCTGCCTGATTTCTTTTCTCTATCATTTTGGGGCTGACCCATCCTATCGTCCGTCTTTTCGCTCCCGGTGGTATATCTCTTTGACCGGCTTCCTGATGGCCATTGGCCTGATGTTTAAAATCAATGCATTTTATGCTTTCTTAGCATTTATTCTGATCAGCCTGATATTCATTTTCTTTCATGCTTACCATAAAGAACGGCGCGGATTTGAAGCTATTTTCCAGGCTTCTTTCTACCAGGTGAACAGAAATCTTCAGGTATATCTTCAGCATAGAAAAAAAACAATGGGAAGTCAACGGTGGAGGCCTTCTGTCGTCTGCATCAGCAAAAACAGTTTTGAACGGGACAAGGCTTACCGTTTGCTTACGTGGTTATCTTTCCATTATGGTTTTGGAACATATATTCATCTCCTGGAAGATTATTTTTCATCAGAGACACGTGTAAAAGCCAACGAGGAACTTAAATTACTGGTCAAAAAATCCGAAAAAGAACATTCCAATATCTATGTTGACACCCTGATATCTCCTTCTTATACTTCGGCCATAGCCCAGACTATCCAGTTACCGGGGATCTCAGGAATGGAAAATAACATGATCTTGTTTGAATATGATAAGACCAATCCTGTAAACCTCAAGCAAATCACAGACAATTATTCCCTGGTCAGAGCCGGAGATTATGATGTACTGGTGTTGGGCAGTTCTCAGAAACCTTTCCGCTTTCAGAACGATATACACATTTGGATGTCTCTGTATGATCAGGAAAATATCAATCTGATGATTTTGCTGGGATATATTATTTCGGGTCATCCTGACTGGCGAAAAAGCAGTATTCGCTTATTCGCTGTCAGTGACGAAGATGAAAAGGAAAAAACAAAAAGCGAACTCATCAAAAAAATTGAGGAAGGACGCCTGCCTATCAGTAAGAAAAATGTAAAAGTCCTGATAAAAAATGAGAATATATCTTTTAAAAAGCTGGTTAATAAATATTCCTCTGATGCCGGACTTATTATCAGTGGGTTTGTAGCATCCCGGTTAAAACATGAAAAAGAACAACTTTTCATGGGATACGATAACGTGGGTAATATTCTTTTTGTGAATGCACGCAGTGAAAAATCGCTGACGTGAATTTTTAATCCAGGTAAAAATCAGTACTATCGTAAAAAATCATTAAAAAATGACAGACCAATCAGGTTTTCAGATTTTCCGTTCGGGCATGACTAACCTGTATCTTCTTCCTCACAATGGAGAATATATTTTGATAGATGCCGGCGTAAAAAAGAAAGCGGTAGCATTCCTGTCTTTTCTGGACAAACAAAAAATTGTTCCTGATGCCATTCGTTTTATCTTTCTCACCCACACACATTATGATCACACAGGCGGCTTGCATCTGATCCATAAGGTTACGAAAGGACAGGTCATTGTCCGACAGGAAGAAACCGATTACCTCAGGCATGGCAACACCCCAATTTCCCCCGGTACAAGAGCCTCTACAAAAATCATATCTTTTCTCGGGCATTATTTCTTCAAAAATATCGGGAAATTTATGCCGGTAGATCCGGAAATTAGTTGGGAAGACGATGTATATATTGTCCCGGATGGTTTTCCGGCATCCGGGATTCACACCCCGGGGCACACGGCAGGATCAGCAACCCTGATCTGGAAAGAAAAAACAGCATTTGTCGGCGATGCTCTGTTTGGACTGGAAAAAGAAGATTGTTTCCCCTGGTTTGCAAACGATCTTCATGCTTTAAGAGACACCTGGTTAAAACTACTGGATACGCCATGTGAGGTTTTTTATCCCTCTCATGGTAAACCTGTGACCAAAAAGATACTCTTACAGTCGTATCAAAAACATTTCGGTAAATAGAAAAACAAAAATCGGGAATGTTACGCAAGAAACAATTCAGGTTCCCCGTTACGATGCTGATAGGGAGCAGATTCGCAAACTTCCGTAAGGTAACACATGACCGGAGAATAGATTTCAAAACAAAATATTTCCTGACGGGCCTAATCAGTTTGATTCTCGGATTCATCAATAAATCTTATGAAAAACGGAACCTTAAAAAAATGATCTCTATTCATATCACCGAACACCCTGTTTTTATTATAGCCTTCTGGCGCAGCGGGACCACTCTGTTACATAACCTGTTATGCTGTGATCCTGCAGCTGCCTATGTGTCCACGTTCCAAACTGTTTTTCCGCATCATTGTCCCGGGAATAAATGGTTATTAAAACAGTTTGCAAAACCTTTTTTACCATTACATCGACCTGTTGACAGGGTGAGGTTCGATTTTGATCTTCCCCAGGAAGAAGAAATCGCCTTAGGGAATCTGCAACCGTTGAGCTTTTATAAATTCATGTATTTTCCGGACGATAATTTTGACCTGCTTATTCAACGCGATCTCATGCTGCAGAATATCTCCCCTGTGGAGTTTAAAATATGGAAAGAATCCTATAGCAGACTGATCAAAGCAGCTATCATGAACACCGGCGGAAGACGTTTTGTATCAAAAAACCCACCCAACGGATTTCGCATTAAAATCCTTCTTGAAATGTTCCCGGATGCTCGTTTTATCAATATTATCCGTGATCCTGAGACCGTAATTGAGTCTTTACAATGCTTTGTCCCACCTGTAATAAAAGGAATAGGATTACAAAGATATGACCCGGAGAAAATGCAAAAGAATCTGACATTGCTATTCAATTTATACCAGAAAAAATACCATGAGAGTAAGAAACTGATCCCACGAAATAATCTAACAGAGATTACTTACACGGAACTAATCAACTCTAAAAAAGAAACAGTGAAAAATATTTATAAGGATCTGAGATTACCGGGATTTGATCAGGCAGCGCCACGGATTGATCAATATCTTTCGTCCAACCATGATTTTTATTCATTGGGTCATCCTGGCAATCATTCATTAAAAAATATTACATTGCAGTAAAATTAATGTCCGGCAAATAATCACCGGAAAGTGTGTAAAAAATGCACATGATGGAAATGTTCCATAATATACCTGAAGATTTAATTAGTGTCCGTCCATAATGTCCGATTTCTTTATTTCGGCAAGCTCAATACAAGCTGTTATGCTCGTCTTTAAAACAGTCATTTACAAAAGTAAACTCCTTGATTTTATCCCGACAAATCGGGACGCAAACCTCGAACTCAAACATTATGAATCAAACACTGACTTTATGGACGGACACTATTTAGTATATTGTTTCTCTGCTTCTTGCATTTTACGTAACCATTCTTTTTGCTGTGGAGACAACTTTTTAGGCAGAACAATCTGCACCCGGGCATAAAGATTTCCATATTGGTTGTTTTTCCCATAAACAGGCATCCCTTTTCCGCGCAACCTCAGTAACTGTCCGTTTTTAACGATCTCCGGAATATTCATCTGAACTAACCCGTCCATGGTGCGCACCTGTACTTTTCCCCCAAGCAAAGCCGTATAAAGATTTACCGGCAAGTCAACATACAGGTCATCTCCTATTCTTTCGAAAACAGCATCTTTCTCCACACGTACTATCAGATACAAGTCTCCTGCTTTTCCGGACCTTCCTTTTTCGCCTTTCCCTCTGACCCTGAGTTTCAGACCGTCGTAAGCTCCCGGTTTGATTCTTACCCTTATCTTTTCATCTCCAATACTAACGATTCGTTGTGCTCCGTGATAGGATTCTCCCAGCGAAATAAGTAATTCTCCACGTAAGTCAGAACCCGGCTTATCAATATTGAAATTTTGAAAACCATCCTGGCTGCCAGGTCTGCCACCTCCAAAAAAGGCTTTGAAAAAATCGGAAAATCCTCCTCCTCCAAAAAGATCGGACATATTCCCTCCAAATGTATAATATTGCCCTCCATGTCTGTCTCCGCCAGGAGTTTGCCCACTGAAACCAACATCCTGATAATGCTTCCAATTAGCCCCTAACTCATCATATTTTTTCCTTTTGGCAGGATCCCCCAATACTTCATATGCTTCATTGATCTCTTTAAATTTTTCCTCTGCATTTTTGTTTCCCTGGTTCTTATCAGGATGATATTTCACCGCCAGTTTACGATATGCTTTTTTTATTTCATCCTGACCGGAATTCTTCTTGACACCCAGTATTTTATAATAATCCTTGTAATCCATCTATTTTATTATCTCCTTCAAAAATTTATCATCATAACAAATCCGTCTGCTTTTAAGCAAAAATCCTGCCAAGGTTTAATACAATGAATATGAACATTTTTCGCGGAATGACAAAATTTCAAAATAAAGAAATTACTTAAAACGAACTATCCCCGAGGCTACCCGTCCGCCCGCCTGAACGAATTCATTCGGGCAGGAACGGATAACTGAGTTCAGCCGGGCGGAAGCCCCGGAGAATTCTTTGATTGAATTTCACCGTATAATGATTAATTTGGCGCTCTCAATAAATATTAAATTAAAAGTCCGTTTAAAAAATTGGATTTAAAACAAATAAACGATAATTTCGAAAAAAATAAAGATGTATTATTTTATCATGGCATATCGTTTATCTGCCAAAATATCACAAAACCGATGTATGATTAGTAAAAACACATCTGTATAAACAAGTTGGGGTGCATTAGAAAAAAATAAACAGAATGCTAAAAATGAACGTATATTTGTAATATGGAAAAATCAACATTATACTCAATAGGGCACGGAAATAAAAGTATTGAAACTTTGATTGAAGAATTAAAGCATTTTGGTATTAATTATTTGATTGATATTCGGTCTAAACCCTATTCTAAATACAATCCACAGTTCAATCAAAATGAATTAAAGTTTTCACTTGAAAAAAAAGGAATTACATATACTTTTATGGGTGACGTACTTGGAGGTCTACCTGACGATAATTCTTGTTATACAAATGGACACGTAGATTATGACAAATTAAAAGAAAAAGATTTTTTCAAAAATGGATTAAAGCGACTAATAACTGCGAATGAAAAAAAAGTTAAAGTTGCAATAATGTGTAGTGAAAGCAAACCAGAAGAATGTCACAGAACTAAACTTATTGGTGAAGAATTAATAAAACTTGGAATTAACCTGAATCATATAACAAGAACAAAAAATAGACAAAAACAATTAATCATTAAAGACCAAAAAGATGTTATGTTAATTATTGCACCAAATGGAACGGTTAATTTATTTGGAGAAGAATTATCTTTTGGTTCAAGAAAAAAATATAAAGAAGACGCCTTATGAAATTTTATACAATTGGAGTTTACGGTT
>CAYLJE010000058.1:0-14852 GCA_964383915.1 uncultured Rikenellaceae bacterium | reverse complement strand
AACCTTTGATGCATTGGATAAACTGGCGGATGTCATTGCAGCCAGACATAAGGAAAAGGGCCTGGAATAAGAAAGAGGGTTAAAAAAACCTATAAAGGGATAAAATGAAACGAGGAGAGTGTCTGTCCCTGCAGCGAGAGTTATGTGGATAAAAAAACTACGTAGGACACTACGTAGAAAATGCATTTTAATCTATACACTCCAGGCACTGGCAAGATCAGTGTATCTGAAAAATTAATCCTCGTAGAAAGCTTCGATCCCCGGATAGTTGTAACGGGCAATGGCAATTTTTTGCGGGTAGAGGTAGTAGGTTACTTTTCCTTCCGAGCAGAGATTTCCGTTGCCGTCATACAGCCGGGTGTGCATGGTAGCCAGCCGGTCTTCCTGTGTCAATACCCTGGATCGGATGGTGATCTTTCCTTTATTGACATACACGGATTTCAGATAGCTGATCTCCAGTTTGCTGGTAACGCCGGCTGTTTCTAACTTGATATACACGGTCCAACTGGCTATTTCATCATGCAGGGTGGCCTGAATGCCTCCGTGCAGGACGTTGAGGTATCCCTGCATATAAAATTCCGGATCCCATTCGGTAAACATCTCATCTCCGTCTTCAAAAAAACGGAGATGCAAACCAATAGGATTACTGGGAGAACAACCAAAGCATTTGTTCCTCTCCGGATCATAAGGATTGAGAATCTTCCTCATAAGTTAAAATTTAGAATTTGCCGGCAATGCGATCATCAGACAATAGCGTGGTGAGCATCTCCTGCAATGTCTCCTGGTCCAGGGATTGCAGGAAGTCTTTAACCTTTTCTTTTCGCAGGGAAGGGTCTTTCTCTTTTGCCAGGATGGCTTGCAGTGCTTTATATTGAGAGCCTTTCAGTTCGTTTTCCAAAGCTTCTTCAATGGCAGAGAATACTTCATTTTGTTTTTTTAAGTCTTCTTCATCTGTGCCTGCTATTTCCAGTTCCAGAATGGCTGTTTCCATTATCTCTTTGGCGTTGCGGCGGATCTGTTCTTCCCAGGAGGATTTGCCCAATGTATCCCGCAGAGCCCAACTGCTCATATGATAACTGAGCTCTTGTATTTTGCTGATAACAGGAGCTCCGTTTCCGAAGATACGCTCAAGGATCAGGGTGACAGAGTTTTTCCAGGCTTCCAGGTTAAAATCTTCCCTGTCCAGCTTGTTGATGAATTCCCGGAGCAACTGTATCGCTTTTTCTTTTTCCATGATAGTTGTTTTCTTTTTCGGATATTATTTCTTCTTGTCCAGACGGCGGCTCTTGATATTTATTCCCGCAAAGATAATAAAGATAATTCCGATACCGCAAATAACCAATGCAGCAAGGATAGAGGGAAAAGTTATTTTAGCATCCGGGTTGTAAGGGTTGTTGATATCGGGGGTAAGAAAAATTCCGTTGATGGCTACGATGATAATAATCAAACCTATAACTATAAAAATATAATCATAAGCAGCGGAAACGATCCGGGAGGTTTTGAAGATACGGGATTTCTTAAAATCTTCATATTTTTTTCTGGCCTCTCTGGCAGCACGTGCCCTGGCTTTTTGACGTTCTCGTTGCATCCATTGTTTGAAAAGTTCGTCAGAACCTGATTCCCTGCCATGTGGCCGGCGTCCCGGAATACCTCCGGATTTCAAACGGACCAGAAATTCGTAGGCTTCATTTACCTCAATAAATTTCTCTTTTGCCCCGGGCGATTTATTCAGGTCGGGATGGTACATTTTTGCTTTGTCACGATAAGCCTGTTTGATGTCCTGTAAAGTTGCTCCCGGCTGAAGGCCGAGGATATGATAATACATTTGGTAAGATATGGCGGACCCTGTTGTCATAACAAATGCAAGATAAGATGTTTTCGTTAGATATTGAATCAGATAATCTTCGGGAGCTGTGTTATTTTTGGTATTGAGATCTTTTGATTAGAGAAATTAAATTAATTTTGTAAGCAAAAGACAGGGGTTATGAAAAAGATTTATAAGGTAGCACTTGCTTCTTTCGGGATGTCAGGACGGGTCTTTCACGGGCCGCTGCTGAAAGTGCATGAGGGCTTTGCAGTGACAAAGATCCTGGAACGCACCAAATATCTGTCGGCAGAGATGTTTCCCCGGGCCCGGATGGTGAGGACATATGAAGAGATACTGAATGACCCCGGTATCGACCTGGTGGTGGTCAACACCCCTGACCATTTGCACTATGAGATGGCCTGGAAGGCCCTGGAGGCGGGCAAGCATGTGGTGGTAGAGAAACCTTTTACGGTGCATTCAACGGAAGCGGATAAACTGATTAATCTGGCTGAAGAACGGGGAAAGATACTTACTGTTTTCCAAAACCGGCGGTGGGACAGTGATTTTCTGACAGTGCGGAAAATTTTAAAGGAGCAGTGGCTGGGCCGTTTGGTAGAGATAGTGTCGCATTTCGACCGTTACCGCCGTTATCCGAGGCCGGGGGTATGGAAAGATCAGGATAGTGTTAGCACGGGAAGTGTTTATAATCTGGGATCACATCTTATCGACCAGGCGCTGGTTCTCTTCGGTATGCCCGGGGCACTCTTTGCCGACTTGCGGGTCGTCCGGGAAAACACGCAGGTAAATGACTATTTCAATATCCTTTTGTATTATCCGGGCCTGCGCGTTATCCTGAAGCATACCTACCTGGCTATGCAGCCGGGTCCGCGTTTTACGTTACTTGGCGATGAAGGAGCTTATGTCAAACAGGGTGTTGATCCGCAGGAAGAACGAATGACTGCCGGTATGTTACCGATTGGACCCGGATGGGGTGCTGAAGAGAAGGATCAGTGGGGCACGTTGGTGTGTGACGGGGAACTGTCCTATGACGGGAAATATGAATCCTTGCCGGGTAATTATATGGCGTTTTACGATAATCTGTACAATGTGTTGCTGGGAGATGCTTCGCTGGCTGTGAAACCGGAAGAATCCCGCGATGTTATACGCCTGATTGAACTGGCCATCAGGAGTGATAAAGAACGTAAAGTTAAGAGGGTCGAATAGATATTTTGATATTACGGAACTCTGAAATTCCAAATTACAAGCACCAAATTTCAACCGAACGAAGTGAGCTCATGAACACCTTTGAAAACAAATTACACTGTGAATAAATAATACTCAAATCCCAATTTTCAAATTCCAAACAGGCTTGGTTATTGATAATTGATTATTGGAATTTGGAATTTAAGTCATTGAAATTTCAATAACTTGTATCTTCGGTCTTGATTCTTGATACTTCTCCTTTTTCCTTATTATCTTAGTAATCTCTTCCCAAACAGCCGGGCCACCCCAATGACGATTAGCCGGATGACCACGATCACGGCATAAACGATCACCGAGAGTTCCACCACGGTCCACAGCTGGGTATATAGTTCTTTCCACGCAGTATGGTACAGGATGATCGAAAGGATATTCAACAGGAAAGCAATGATGAAGCTGATCCCGAAGAATTTCAGCTCTCTCTTCTTGGCTCTGGCGGTTATAACGGTATCTTTCATAGCGGATCGGTATTAAATATTTTTCAGAATCAGTTCTTCAGGCATGGTGATCACTTTATTGGTGACCATAGCCTCCCAGCCCAGCAGGGAAGCGATGGTGGCATAATATCCCTGTGCCAGGAGATCCCTGTATTTTTCTCCTGTCTGTACGGCATGGACAAAACCTTCCAGTTCGAGGTGTGTGCCGTCATCATCCAGTTTCTCATCCAGAATGGGCAGTCCCTTGTCTTCTACCGGTTTATCAGGAATCCAGCTGGCGCCGCCCAGGGGAAGGTCGTCGAAGGCGCCGTGTTCAATGTTGTTGATGAGCTGCAGGATACCCGGAGCCGGCGGAGGTGTTTCCGACCACATGCGGCCTGCTTCCAGTTCCATGGTGCCTTTGGGTCCCATGATCTGTTCCTCGAGACCGTAATGCTTGTTGCTGGTCAGAGAATCATAGATCACCTGTGTCCCGTTGGGATAGGCATATACCAGGTTGACATTGTCATACACTTCCCTGCCGTCTTTCCAGTAGTTGATAGAGCCGGAGCCCATGATCTCCACAGGAAAGCTGCCCAGGATATAGTTGGCCACCTGCATCTGGTGGGAGGCCAGCTCGGTCATCAGGCCGCGGGAGTAAGCGCGGTACAGACGCCAGTTGATGAAATGTTCCATATCGGGGTACATCTGCGTGTCGGCAAAATCCGTCACATTCCCGGGAGGTACCGGCCGGCGCCAGTCACTGTTGCGGTGCCAGTAAGCATGGATCTGGGTTATGTTCCCTAATTGTCCGGCTTTTATCAATTCAAAAGACCGGAGATATTTGGGATTGAACATCCGCTGGTGACCGATCTGTAGCAGGTTACCGGTTTGCAGGGCTGCCTGCACCATTTTCAGGGCATCTTCAGGCTCTTTAGCCATAGATTTCTCACAGAAAACCTGTTTGCCGGCCTGCAGGGCATCGATGGTGATGGTGGCATGGGTATGCAACGGGGTGGCTATGACCACAGCATCTATGTCTTTCATCTCATCCAGCATTTTGCGGTAATCCCTGAAACCTTTGGCTTTGTTTTCCGACATTCGTATAGCTCGTTCCAGATGGGGCGGGTAGATGTCACAAACCGCTACGATATCTGCCTGCGGGATGCTTTTCAGATGAAGAAAGTGTAAATGACCCCGTGAGCCGATGCCGATCATGCCAATACGTATTTTCTTACCGGATTCAGCATTATTGTCAGTGGATTCCGCAGCATAACCGCGTAACCATGATAGTTGAGAAGCCAGCATGGTTGTTCCTGCCAGGATTGCAGAATGTTTCAGAAAATCACGTCTCGATTCCTGTTTTTCCATTTTAATGACTTTGTTTATTTAGAATTTCAAATTTACAAATAATTGGTTTTTGATTCAAGTATTCCACCTGAATTCCGCGAATAATGTTTTTAAAATGCTGAAGTAATGATTTTTGTTCTTTTTCATCCGCCAGAAAAAATGCGGTGGATAACACCTCTGCTTCAAAGGGATCGGGTGTCTCTACCACTATGTTTTTCCATCCCTGTGCCGGGATCCCTGTTTTTGGATGAATAATAGGCAAGTACCTATGTTCTCCTGCCGGTGTGCGTTGTGCGGAGACTCCCGAAGAAGAGAGAGCCGAATCCCGTAAGGGAAACGTATAGATGTTTTGATAAGACCTGAAGATGTCTGTGATGCCGGCAGGCCAATGCGGACCATTGGGGTGATGGCCTAATGCCAGGATGCTGCTTCCCCCGAAACTGAGGAGTGCATGATGAATGCCTGCCTCTCTCAATAAGATCCCGGCTTCCCTCAGAGCCCATCCTTTGCCAAAGGCTCCTGCATCAAGTCCTGTTTCTTTTGAGGAGAGTGTGACCGTACTGTTTTCTGGATCCAGAACCACTTGTTTCCATCCGCTGCAGGTAGCCAGAGTGGCAGCTTTTTCCGGAGAACCTTCATACCTGGTTTCTTCCCAGTATTTTTGCAGCGAAAGGATGGCCGGGTCAAAGAGACCATTTGTTTTCCGGTGATATATCTCACATTGTTGCAAAACGGTAAAGACATTTGCATCAACGGACACAGGATGGCCATGAGCTTCCCTGTTAATACGGGAGATATCACTCTCCGGCTCAAACCGGCTCAGTCTGTGATGCCACCACAGCACCTTTTCCCGGATCTTTTGAAACAGTGTTTCCAGTTGTTCCCGTTCCGGTTCGGGGATGACAATCTCAAAACGGGTTCCCATGGCATACAAACTACGGTAAAATATATTTTGAGGCTGTTTCACAAACCGGATAATGGTTGACTGTTTTTTATTTAGGAAATTCCTGTGCCTGCAGTTTCCTGAGATCAGGAACCTGCCTTGCCCGCCGGAGTGATTCATTGTAAAGTTTATTCGGATCCGGTAGTTGTAGTTTATTATCAGCAGTAAAAAATATCGGGATTTTATACTCCGGACAATCCACAGAAACGATTTGTTTTCCGCTATACTGTTTACCTGTCCAGTAATCGGTCCATTGTCCTTCCGGCAGGTACATGTCGAAGGAATACTGGTCATTCTTCCAGATGATGCCTACGAGAATATTATCTCCGTACATGTATTCGTCATAACGATTCACGGCCGCAGTATCTTCAGGAAAAGCAAGGACCAACGGGCGTACTATCGGGATCCCTTCCTCATGGGCTTTTTGTGCCATGGTGTAACTGTAGTCTTTCAGGGCATCATGGATTTTACTGTAAGTTCTGTAGATGGCAATCAGGGTGGTGTCATAGGAAGGTGAATAAGGCATGTCCCAGGGGGCTCTGTTATCCAGCGGGCCTACCTCCATGATTGGTGTAAAAGCTCCGAAAGCCAGCCACCGTGCTACATTATTATGGGATAGTGGTTTTTTCCAGTATCCGCCAATGTCTGATCCCCAGAAAGGGAAATCCATAAAACTGCAACGTTGCACGGCTATCAGGGCTGTGCGTAGCCCATACTCCCCGGCAGAGATATCGCCGCCCCAGAAACCACCATACTGCTGGCTGCCGGAATAAGCAGCACGGGGCATCAGAAGAAAATCATCACCGCGTGTTTTTTTCATGATATCGTATGCTGCCTTCATGTACAAACGGGGGTAATCATTACGGATATTACGTGTATATTCGCCATGGTGTACACGCAGGCTGTCCAGGGTCCTGATCATTTCTTCCGAACGATCCATCTTGAATCCTGCCACACCGGGGTCAATAAGATGAGTCTTTAGTTTCTGACCCCACCATGTGGCAGCCGCCGGATTGGTGAAGTCGATAAGCCAGGGGTTTGGATAATGAACCTCTCCCGAAGCGTCTTCCGGGTAAGGCATCAGGTAATTTTTTTCTGTGGCTTCCGTGAGGAGGCTGTCACAAACCCACGGAGCTATCCATACAAGAAATTGCTTATCGTTTTTGTTAAGCCAGCGAATCATCCCACGGATATCGGGAAAACGTGCCCGGTCCCAGTTCATGTTACCGTAACCCTTGGTACCGGAAGCCCAGGGCCGGTCCACCCAATAAACGCCAACAGGAATATCAAAAGCCCGGGTCATGAGGATGTCCTCCACTACTTCGGAATTATAAGGGGCATGATTGGGAGTGCCGTCATAAAAAGTTTTCCGGTTGACATGTTCATCTCTCCAGCGAAAAGGACGAAAAGTCCATTTCGGTGGAAGAACAGGTTTGCCGGCGAGTGTAGAGAAGTGGCTGATAGTGTTCATCATCGTAGGTCCTGCTATTACTGAAAAGCTCAGGTCATTACCTTCGAAGAGGATTTTTATACGGTTTGTGTCGGTAGCAGCCATATCATAATTACCCGGCCGGGTGCCATGGATAAAAAGACCGTAGCCATATGAAGAAACATAGAAAGGTTCATAGATCCCCAGGGTTGGTTTCACCAGCATGGTTAATTTCTGACCGCGCAGGTCCAGGTTGGCTTGTGTATTCGGATCCCAGTTTTTTCGCTGATCTCCGTCAACGGTACGTTCCATCAGACCGTAATAGTGCTCATCGGGATAAGAACGAAGCGTTATCCCTGTTTTCAGGATCCCTTTTGACGGGACAACGGCAAGGTTTATCGTCAGGATGTCTTTACTTATTTTGTGGATGGTAACGGTAGCCTGTCGATAATCACTGGAAGCATACAAAGCAGAAAAAAGCGTGTCGTCATTCTGCAGGATTTTTTTCTGTGCCAGCAGAACCTGTGGTCCGCTGTCCGTTACGAAGTATAAACCGGAAGTTTTACCGTCGGCAATGGTTACGGCTTTGTGACCGGGCTGCTGGATGAGCTGAAGAGAAAAAGGATGTTCTCCGGTTTTGATACGCCAGGAACTATCTGATTGTAACCTTACTTTGTTCCCGCAGGAAGCAAGCAGGGTTGCTATACTGATGCCTGTAATCATCAGTAATACATTTCGGTAAGATGATAAAGATTTCATTTAAAGGTTTATTTTAATATTATTAATGGGAAAATCATTGAAGAACTGTTTTACGAAAGGATGACAGGTGAAAAGGAGTATCTGTCTGTTTTTAGCAAAGTTGTGAAATATCTCTGCGGCTTGCCGGGCGCGTACAGGGTCAAAATTCACCAGCACCTCGTCCATTACCAGGGGCAGTGGTTCGGATTTTTCTTCATACTCATCAATAAACCCGAGACGCATACTGATCAGCAGTTGTTCTTTTGTGCCGCGGCTCAGTTGTTTTATTTCCCGGGTAACATGATCGCCGGATACTACCGTAATATTTCCATCTCCGACAGATACATAAAGATTGGCATATTTTCCGGCGGTCATTTCGCGGAAATATCCGGATGAGTTTTTTATCACGGCAGGCTGTTGTTCCTGTTCCATCTTGTTTTTAACCTCTTCCAGCAGTTCCAGAGCAATTTTGCCGGAGAGCCATTCCTTGTAAGCATTTTTTAACTGTGTCTTCTTGCTTTCCAGCAATGAGAGATGTTCGGATAGTTCTGACTCTCCCTCCAGTTGTTCGATCTCTTTTTTTAACTCGCCCCGTTTTCCGAATTTGGCTTTTTTTTCATCTTCTAGTTCCCGGATTTTATCTTTTAGCCGCTGTAATACCGCTTCGAGGTCCGGTTTTTCTTTTGATGACAAAGTAGTGGCTACCTCGTTGGCTTCCATGCCTGTGATACTACGGATAGATTCCACGGATTTTTCTTTCCTTTCCAGTACTTGCCGTACTTTCTCGTTTAAACGGTATTTTTGCATAAAATCTTCGGAGTTCGTAGCTTCGATGGTTTGCAGTAAGTCATTTATTCGTTTCTCTGTTTCCTGAAATCCACTACGTATCTGTTTCAGTTTCCTTTTTTTACTTTCCCGGAGTTCGGATAATTTTTCTTTTTCGGATTTTTTCTCTTCTTCTTCATCTGCACTACGGATAATCTTCTCTGCCATCCCGGGGATATCACTCTCTCTTCCGGAGAATCCGGTTGAGACAGACAATTTCCTGACTTTTTCTTCAAAATCTTTGAGAAAAGGTTTTCTTTCTTTTTCCTCTTTTTCAACTAAACTGTTCTTTGCGTGTATTTCTTTCTGTGTCTGTTCGATAAGCCGGAATATTTCTTCTACAGTCTCTGTGGAGAGAGCAGGGGAGAGACCCAGTTCTTTCTCCAGATATTTCTTATAGTCGTTAAACAGGGCTTGCAGCTTTTCTTTGATTTTTTTTTGTTCTTTTTCTGTTTCACTTTCAGCGGGTTTCCGGTGTTTGATTTTTATGGACAGATAAAAGAAAACAAAAGCTGCGGCCAATAACAAAATACCTCCGGTAATGTTTTTTGAAAAGAAAAAAACAGCTACTGCTCCCAGCGTGGATAACCCTGACAGAATGCCGGCAAAATATACCGCAGGCGCCGGTTTTTCTTTGACATTAACTTTTAATGTTATTTCGATTTCATTTTTACGGTTCTCTAACTCGTTGCGCTGCTCTTTAAATTGTCTGATCCTGTCCCTGGCAGCAACCAGACCACCGAAAGACAATATTTTATCCTGGTCCCAGGCGACATCGACCCGCTGCATAATTTCTTTAATAGAAGCGTTCATTTGCCTGATTTTTCCTTCGTCTTCTGCAAAATCCTTGCGGGTGCTCCGGTAAAGAGCCAGGTTATTATGTAAATAGTCAGTATCATCTATATGTGTCAGCAGTGCTTCGTTGACGGTGATGCCGGCAATCTTTTCTTCCAGTTCATTCAACCCCGGTTCATCGGTTGTGCCATATAGCAGCTCTTTTTCTTCCTCCTTCAGGTTTTTCTTTTTCTCTTCCAGTATCTCCAGTTTTTTTAGTCCGTCAGGAGGATATTCCCGGTATTCAGGCAATGGTTTGAGTCTCTTTTCTGCTTCAGACAAAGTTGCCACATGTTCGTAACTGCGGAGGTAATTTTCTGTACGAATTTGCTCTTTTCTAATTTTCTCTAATTCATTTTCCAGGGTGGTGATTTCTTCTTCCAGTTTGTTAATATCCTCAAGAAGTTCTTTTCGCCGGGGCAGATTGTTTTTGATTAGATTGATTTTTTCCTGTAAGGGTGTTATATCCTTCAGGAGTCGCGGAATAAGGCGTTCTGCTCCCCGGCCTGAAGAAAGATAGATTTTTTCATTCCTTTGACTGATAGATTTTTCTATTGCTCCAAGGGAAGTAGCTCCCATTCCCAGTCCTACACTAAAGATCTTATCCTCAATGCCGGATTGTTTCAAATTATCCAGACCGGCCAGTTCTTCCAGCGTAATGGCAAATACATTCTCGAAGATATCTTTGGTGGCATTTCCAAGCAGGTTGTTCCATTGTGCAGAATTGGTAAATTCCTGTCCCTGGTAGATAAGCCGGATATTGTTTTTTCCGTCCCGTTCAAAGATTGCTTCTTTTTCACCGGATATTCGGGCTGTTATTGATCCGCCGTGGGATCCTCCGTTTTGCGGAGGCATACGGTCAGGAAGAAAACGGGGATAACCAAATAAGGTAAAGCGTATAAATTTGAGGAGGGTTGATTTGCCGGCCTCATTCTCACCTTCGAGGATATTGATGCCTTCTTTCAGGTCATCCAGGACAAAATCACGAAAGATGCCAAACCCGTTGATATGTATCTTGCTGACGATCATTTCTCTTTCTTCAGTTGGTCCAACAATAGCCATTGGGCTTTTTCTACAAGTTCCTGCAACTCTTCCCGGGTCAGAGGATCAAGAAGATGCCTGGTACGGACATGGTTAAAACCCTTTTCTGTCCGGTCTGTCAGATCTTTTAGTTTTTCGGGGATAGTCCTGTATTGTTCAGCCAGTTGTAGCATTTCCGCCGTAAAATCATTGCTTTCTTTCAATGATTCAATGTCAAAGAACGGGAGAGTTTGTGGGATGATCCGGTCGATGCGAACCATAGGTGAACGGTCAGCCCAGATTTGGTTCAGTTGTTCAGTGAGTTGATCTGTTTCTTCGGTATTTAACAGTTTACCATGTAAGGGGGTATGTCCGGTGAGGGTCAATCGCAAGATAAAGCCGGTGTTCCGGGCTTCTGTTTTCTTTTCAATGGCTTGCTGTATAAGTTTATAGGCTTCGAGGATATTATCCGTGCCTTCCAGGGAAACTTCAAGTTCTTCAAAACGTACAGTTTGTGTCGGGATGAAAAGGATGTCCGGGTTGTTGCCTTTTTCCATTTCTACCAGCAGGCACCCTTTTTCGCCTGTTTCCCCGAAGTCTCGTCCCTGTGGGTTTCCAGGATAAATGACAACCGGCTTTTCCTCCCGGATCGTATGGCGTTTGTGGATATGTCCCAGGGCCCAGTAGTCAAAGGGATTGGACAGGACATCTTCCATTCGAAAGGGGGCATAGGACTCATGCGGGCCCGGAGAACCCACTGTGGCATGTAGCAGGGCTATGTTAAAAGGAGCCGGTTCCCCAATGGGGTGGTACCGGATAGCCAGATTATCCCTGACTTCTTTTTGTGGATAACTGATACCGTATATATCGCATAACGGTTTGCCTTTTTTTGAAAAAGTTACCTTTTCTACTTCCTGGCTTCCGAAGCGATATATGCCTGAGGGTAAAGGATCATCCGGCCAGGCAGACAGAGGATCATGGTTGCCGCATATAATATAGGCCGGAATCCCTTTGGAGGAGAGACGCTCTATTTCATGGTAGAAACGAAGGATGGCAGCCAGACTTTGTTCTTCCGAGTCGAAGGTGTCGCCGGCGATCACCAGGAAATCCACCTTCTTATCAATGCACAAGTCAATGATGCGGTGAAAACTTTCAAAAGTAGCATCCTTGAGCTGTCCGGCCAGGTCCCTGTTCAGGGATGAGAGTCCCTTGAACGGCGTGTCCAGATGCAAATCGGCTGTATGTATAAAGCGCACCTTTATCATTCTCCAAATTATTTTCTTCCGGAGGAGGAGAAGTGTAAAATTATTAAAACATCCGGATTAATAATGAAGAAAGATGAGAATTCTGTGTTTACATTGATTATTTCATACTTGTTTCTATTGAATCGTTTGACATTAGGAGCCCGCGATGCTAAAGTTATGCTTTTTATCCGGAAATCATAAAAAACATTCTACTTTTGCGCAGCAGATAAATTTCACATCAGTTATTCAAAAGGTTTTATGATCTATTACTATGGGAAGAAAAATGTGATCAAATCCCCGTACTTCCGCAGAGGGATCATAAGGGCTTTTAAATAACCGCATTCATCTTAACTTATCTGCGATTAATGAATCCTGCAAGATTTACGGTTGAAAAAGATTATTTTCTCTTGCGCTTCTTTTTTTTCCTGCTGTCGTCATTTTTCTCCGCAACATCAATTCTTACAGGGCGTCCTTTAAACTTGGTATTATGGAAGGAACTCAGGATTTTACCAGCATATTTCTCCTCTACTTCAAAAAATGAGAAACTATCTTTCAGGTCGATGGTTCCGATATTGATATCACGATCCTGCGTATTATCATTGATCATTCCGATTATGTTTTTAGGCATCGCCCCGTCTTTTTTCCCTATGCTGATAAAGAACCGGGTATAATTGTCTTTTCCTCTTTTTCTGCGATTATCACTACGACGGCCGCCACTAATACCACCATCTCGATTATATCTTTTATTATTTTTATCCCGTTCATTTCCTGCTTTTTCATTCAGGTCAGGTGCATTTTTATAATATTCCAGAAACCGGTTAAACTCAAGCGATACAAAGCGTTTTATTATCTCTTCTTTACTTAGCCAGGCAAGATTTTTATTGACAGTCTCCATAAACGGAGCAATCTGGGTTTCATCTACTTCCACATGTTCCATTCTGTCAATCAACTTAAAAAGTTGTTTTTTACGTATTTCATCGCCTGAGGGTACCGGTAATTTCTTAAATGTCTTATGGATCATCTTTTCTATTTGCGGTATCTTGTTCTTCTCACGATAGTTTACAATAGCTATAGAAATTCCTGATTTTCCGGCCCGTCCTGTGCGGCCACTCCGGTGCGTATAAACTTCAAGTTCTTCCGGTAAATTATAATTGATGATATGGGATATATCATTCACATCAATACCCCGGGCTGCCACATCGGTAGCGACCAGCATTTGTAATGTTTTTTCCCTGAAACGCTTCATAACATGATCGCGTTGTGCCTGCGAAAGATCTCCATGGAGAGCGTCGGCATTATAACCGTCTTTGATGAGTTTATCGGCTACCTCTTTGGTTTCCTTCCTTGTTCGACAGAAAACGATTCCATAGATATCCGGGTTAATATCTGCAATACGTTTCAGAGCCAAATAGCGGTTATGGGCATGCACCTGGTAATAAATATGTTGAATGTTGTCAGCCCCTGCATTTTGTTCTCCTACGATAATTTCTACAGGATCGTTCATATAGTTTTTAGCAATGCGTGCTACTTCCTTAGGCATGGTGGCTGAAAACAGCAAGGTTCTCTTCTGATCAGGTGTATTTTCGAGGATGCCGTCTAATTCGTCACGAAACCCCATGTTGAGCATTTCGTCAGCCTCATCCAGAACCACTGTTTTGATATTTGATATATTTGCTGTTTTTCGTTTGATTAAGTCAAGCATTCTTCCGGGCGTGGCCACGACAATATGGGCTCCCTTTTTAAGTGCCCTGGCCTGGGTGTCGATACTTGTCCCCCCATATACCGGCACTACGTGTAACCCCTTTACGTGTTTTGAAAAATTTTGCATATCTCTGGATATCTGGATGCAAAGTTCACGCGTGGGTGATAATATCAAAGTCTGGACTGATTTGTCCTGCATATTTGTTTGTTCAATGAGAGGTAAGCCGAATGCGGCTGTTTTGCCTGTACCTGTTTGGGCAAGTCCTACCAGGTCTTTATCCGTTTCAAAAATAACTGGCATTACTTTTTCCTGAATAGGCGTCGGATGGTGAAAACCAAGTTCTTCAATCCCCTTCAATAATTCGGGCGAAAAGCCCATTGTGTTAAATGTCATCATCTAATATTTTAAATAGTTAAATCCCTGTGATTTTATGGTATCCGTTTTATGGGTATAAAGCAATAGATCCTCCCCTGTTAATAGGGATTCTTTATTACTCACCAGATATTTGTAAAAATGATTTGAGTAGGCTTTACATTTGTTATTTGGAAAGCTTTACTCTCACGGCCGTAAATCCTTTGAGTCCTTTTTCTACCTCAAAACTAACGAGATTTCCTTCTTTTATGTCGTCAAGCAGATTGTTAACATGCACAAAAACACTCTCTTTGGTTTCCAGGTCTTTTATAAATCCATACCCTTTCGAATCATTAAAAAAAGTAACAACTCCCTTTCTTATGGGGTCGTACTGCGTATCATCACGTTTAGCCGGGCTTATTTCGATTTCTTCTACCTTAATATCCTTCTTTTTACTTGGGTCAGGAGGTGTGTCAGTTATCCTTCCATTTTCATCGACATAAGCAATCATATCCTCCAGACTGCTTTTTTTCTCGTTTTCTTTCCTGGCCAACTTTTTCTTTTCTTTTTCTTTTCTCTTTTTTTCTTTTTTGTTTCTTACGTTTTTTTTGTTGAATGTTTCCTGCGATCTTCCCATAAATAAATACTTAAAGTTTAAAATTTGTTTGAACAAAGGAGCCATTTTGTACCAACCGGAGAGAAGCAGATCAGGACAAGAAAGCACAAATCTTCAAAGGATTTATTGTACAAAGGTATATATTATTTCCAGGGATTCACAATTTATTTGTAGTCTGTCGGCATATTATTGAGTAATTTTCCTTATTCCGCCTTCGTGTTCCGCTATGGGCGCTTAGTCTAAAGTTTCAGTGAGAGCGTGTGGACGAGAAGAAATGGTTTTGTTGAAATTCTTTTGACTGTCCCAGTTTTTTCAGC
>CAYLJE010000057.1:0-14908 GCA_964383915.1 uncultured Rikenellaceae bacterium | reverse complement strand
AAATTATTAATACTGAATAAGTGATCATATTATATTTCAGAGACTGATAAGATGTTCCTTATGTTCAAGAGCATGAAAAAAAAGACTGTGAAAGTGTATTCATATATTAGAATATACTTATATTCGCAGCTTCAAATTCAACCAGAAAAAGATACAAAAAAGTATTCCCATGATAACAGAAAAAGAAGCGAAACAACTGGCACGGCTCTTTTATGTTTTTTCAGATCCTACCCGGTTAAAAATTATTTCAGCACTCCTGGATACCGCGAACGGGTCCCGTTGTGTAAATAATATTACGGAACATCTGTCTCTGAATCAACCGGTTGTTTCACAGCAACTGCGAATACTAAAAGATAGCGGCCTGGTCACGGTTACGCGTGACCGGCAGTTTTATCGTTATGCTATTGCAGATAAACATGTAGCAGAGATATTACATATTGGTTTTGATCATATCTACGAAAAAAAATAAAAAAGACATTAAAAATGAATTATCCACTATTATCCTCACCGTTACGCGTAGGAAGCCTGGTATTTAAAAACCGGATCGTCTTCCCTCCGATTTCGACAAATTTTGCTTCTGTAACGGGTGAGCTCACACCGGAATTTATCTATCATTATGCAAGAAGGGCCAGGGGAGGAGCAGCCATGATCACCCTGGAAAATATGTGTATTCAATATCCCGATGCCCGCCACGGAGCCACACAGCCCCGCATTGATGATGATGCATTTATTCCGGGGTTAAGCAGGTTAGCATATGAAATCCATAAATTTGGCAGCCTGGCGTTTATGGAACTGACCCATCCCGGCGCTTTTTCCGACCTCCAGTTATCAGGAAATAAAACCCCTATTGCTCCTTCATCCATAAACATCCGGCCGGATGGTGTGATACCCGAGGAAATGGATGAAGAAAAGATCGCCGCTTCAGTAGAGATGTTTGCCCAGGCTGCGCTGAGAGCGAAGAAAGCTCATTTCGACGGGGTAGAAATAGAAGCAGCCCACGGCTTATTGGTAGATCAATTTTTATCCCCGCTCAGTAACAAGCGGGATGATCTCTTCGGGGGTTCTTTGGAAAACAGGGTCCGGTTCTCAAAAATGATTATCGACCGTATCAAGCAATTATGCGGAATGAATTACACCGTCACGGCAAGAATAGGCGTCGTTGATTTTAAAGAGGGAGGGATATCCATAAAAGAAGGAGCTAAAATAGCAAAACTTTATGAAGAAATGGGGTATGCTGCCGTACATGCTGATGTAGGCTTCGGCGCCAAGGAAAAAAGGTTGGAACCCATGCAATACCCGGAAGCCTGGCGGAGTTACCTGTCTGAAGAGCTTAAAAAAACGGGAGTAAAGATCCCGGTTGTCGCGGTAGGGATGATCCGTAACCCATCACGTGCCGAAAATATTCTTGAATCCGGGGGCGCTGACTTGATTGGCCTGGGGAGAGCATTGATCGCTGATCCGGACTGGCCTGTAAAGGCCCAGATGGGTCTTGAAAAAGAAATAAAACGTTGCATCGGATGTAGTGAATGTATAAAAGCCCGTCACGAAGAGGGTACCGCTATCCGGTGTGGGGTGAACCCAAACGTCGGACGCCTTGAACCTGACGAAATTCTTATTCCTGCTGTTAAAAAGAAAAAAATATTGGTGATTGGAGCCGGCCCGGCCGGGATGGAAGCTGCTATTGCATTAAAAACAAGAGGCCATGATGTAACCGTTTGGGAAAAAGAGAACCGTATTGGTGGTGCACTTGCCCTGGGAGCCATTCCTCCCGGAAAAGATAAAATAAACTGGTTGATCGAATTCTATGAATACAAAATCAAACAACTTAAAATCCCGGTTGTTTTTAATAAAACAGCAACGGCTGAAACCATAGAAAAGTTCAACCCGGATAGTGTAATCATTGCCAAAGGAGCTAATTATCTGCCTCCGCCAATCAAAGGAATTGAACAGCCTAATGTTCTCTCCTTTAATGAAGTGTTGAATGGAAAGAAAAAGATAAAACATAAGAATATTGTTATTGGAGGGGGTGGCCTGGTAGGTTGTGAAACAGCTTTGTATTTGCGCCAGATGGGAAATGAGGTAACCGTCGTGGAAATGCTGCCGGAAGTAGCTAGCGGCATGGAACCTATCAGCAGGGAATACCTCTTGCATGAGATGAAAGAGATAGGGGTAGATATTAAAACATCATCTCCTGTCCAGGAGATTAATGGTCAGTATGTACTTGCCGGATTAAACGAAAAAGCTGAAAGACTGCCGGCGGATTATTTTATTGTTGCCTTTGGGGGACGTCCGGACAACTCATTATATCTTAATATAAAGAAGTATTTTGAAACATACCAGATCGGAGATGTTAGCAAGGTCGGTAAAATCATTGACAGTGTGCAGGCGGGATTTGCTATCGGGAAAACGATCTAAATCATAAAAAATTATAAAAAATGAATAAGAATTTTAAGCTGGGTTATTGTCCCACAATGGAAGGGATCGCCAGGGAATTGGCCAATAAAAACAGAAATGAGAACATATCTTTTGTTCCTTTGGGGAGTGCGGCAGAAGCTTTGTATTATCTCAAAGCGGATCAGATCAAAGGAGCTCTGATTGGCAGGATTGCAAAAAAAACAGAGATTACACCTGACACAAAAAGGGTCAACCTGCAGAAAGACGGCTACACAATTATTTCCTGGCGGAAAGGATTCATAGACCGGTCAGGTCTCCCGGATTTGCCCGTAGTTACCTATATCCCCGAGTCGGTAGCAAAGGATATCATCCCTGAGGTAAAACAGATCAGGTTCGTCAAATCAAATGAAGAAATGATCAGGCACATGGAAGATCATGCAGGACTTATTCCCTGGAGTGATTATAAGGATGACTATGAGCTTTTGATCCCCATGGAGGACGGAGGAAAAATGATTCGTTTCAGACTTCCGGTTATTTACTTCAAAAGAGGAAATGAAGAAATTATTCATCACCTGGTTCGTTTTCCGGCAAATTGATAAGCCGGGAAAATAAAATCTCAGGTTTAGCGTATCCTGCATATGATCCTGCAACTTTTCAAGATTGGCAAATAAAAACAATATAATGTAAAAAATTCAGTTCTTCTCTTGGCATAATTTTAGCAAGCGTTAGCAAGCTAATTTCTGTTCATTACACGAATGGAGTGAACAAATTACAGGGTACTGAGACCACGAATGACATGAGGGCATAACCCGAACAAATTACGCAAGCGATACCGAGCACTTCCCTGATCCTTCCTCAAAATTACTTATCTTTACAGCAAAGGAAAAAGCTATGGGAATGACCATCATTGAAAAGATCCTGGCTGCACATGCCGGCAGGGAAATCGTTCATCCGGGAGAGATCCACGACGTGTTTATTGACGTCCGCGTAGCCCGGGATTTCGGAGGCGCCAATGTGGTCAAAAATATGGAAAATAACAAGTTGACGCTGGCCGACCCGTCCCGTACCTTTTTCACTTTTGACACCAACCCAACCGGTTCGGACCAGAAGTATGCCACTAACCAGCAGATATGCCGGATATATGCCCGGAAACATGGCATAAAAGTTTATGATATCAATTCGGGTATTGGCACCCATCTGCTGATTGACGAGGGACTGGTCTATCCCGGAGTGACAGCCATCTCCACCGACTCTCATGCCAATATCCTCGGATCCGTTGGAGCATTCGGCCAGGGCATGGGTGACAAGGATATCGCTGCTGCCTGGACCAAAGGCAGCGTATGGTTCAAAATACCCCCTTCGGTAAAACTGACCCTCAAAGGAAAAATACCGTCCGGAATCACAGCCAAAGAAATCGTTCTGAACCTGCTGGCCCGCTTCGGCGCCAACGAATTGTTGGGATATTCTATTGAAATCTACGGAGAAACGGCAGATCGTCTGCACCTGCACGATCGCATCACCATTGCTTCCATGGCCACTGAGATGGGAGCCATCACCATTCTGTTTCCGCCCGGCAAAGAAGTCATTACTTTCTGCGAAAAACATTCGGGGAAAAAGATAACCCCCGTCTATGCCGATCCGGATGCCCATTATGACAAGGTCATTGAACTAAATGTGGAAAATTTTGTTATCCGGGTATCCAGGCCGGGGAAACCGGACGACACGGTTCCTGTGGGTAAGGTCAAAAAAATCAAGATTGATTCTGCCTTCGTGGGCAGTTGCACCAACGGCCGCATCGAAGACATGCGTACCGTGGCCAATATCCTAAAAGGCAGGAAGGTGGCGCCGGGCGTGGTTCTTAAAATTGTTCCAACGACTGATAAAATATGGGTACAGTGCCTGACAGAAGGACTGCTGAAAGTGTTCAAGGACGCCGGGGCCCTGGTCTCTAATGCCGGATGTGCAGGCTGCGCCGCCGGCCAGGTAGGACAAAATGGTCCCGGAGAAATAACCATCAGCACAGGAAACCGCAACTTCCCGGGGAAACAAGGCCGGGGAGAAGTATATCTGGCCTCACCGGCGGTGGTAGCTGCCTCCGCAGTGGCCGGCTATATAACTACCCCGGATGATATTCCAGAGCATCCGGCCCTCTTCGACATCAAAGAAAAAGAAGAAAGGATACGGCAAACCACAAAAAAAGAGAATCACCATCACCTGCCTGTCATAATGGAAGGACGCGTATGGGTCATCGAGCGGGATAATATCGACACCGACATGATCTTCCACAACCGTTACCTGACCGTGACAGACATAAAGGAGATGGGACAATATGCGTTCGACAACCTGAAAGGTTATGAACATTTTGCTGAAAAATCCCGGCCGGGAGATATCATCATCGCCGGGAAGAACTTCGGCGCCGGCAGCTCACGCCAACAGGCCGTGGATTGTTTTAAGTCTTTAGAAGTACAGGCGATCCTGGCACCGTCGTTCGGAGCTATTTACGAACGCAATGCTATCAACGCCGCCTTCCCGGTACTGACTTATGATGATCCGGATGACCTGGATATCCGTCAGGGGGATACCATCCGTCTGAACCTGCAGACCGGAGAAATTGAGAATCTGCGGAACCATAAAAAAGGAAAAATCAATCCCTTTTCCGAGGTGCAGATGGAAATATATCAGAACGGAGGATTATTTTAGAAGGTTGAACAATGATCGTTGAACGATGAAGAAATATTTAAATAGTATTTAACGCTATGAATACATCTACCTTTGCGGAAAAGATCCTTGGAGCACCGGCCGGGAGTATTGTTTTCCGTCAACCGGACATTGTATTATCGCATGACAACACGGCCAGCATCTACAAGACATTTCAGAAGATGAACGGAGAGAAGATCACCTTTCCGGAACGGTTACTGGTTGTTTTAGACCACAATGCCCCGCCCACCAGCGCTGCCCTGGCCACCCAATACCAGGCTATCCGGGACATGGTAAAAGACTACGGAATAAAAATGTTCTATGATGCCGGACGGGGTATCTGTCACCAGATTATGTCCTATCATGCCCGGCCCGGCATGATCATCGTAGGCAGTGACAGTCATACCTGCACGGCAGGAGCTTTCAACGCGCTGGCGACCGGTATCGACCGCACCGAGACAGCAGGCATTTGGAAAAGAGGCGAGACATGGTTCCGCGTACCGGAATCCATCAAAATCACCCTGTCCGGCAAGCTGCCGGACGGGATCTTCGCCAAAGATCTTTCCCTGTGGATCATCGGCAGGATCACCTCTTCAGGGGCCAATTATATGTCGATCGAATATCATGGTCCGGGGGTAAAAACCCTCAGCATCTCCGAACGGATGACACTGGCCAACCTGGCCTCGGAAATGGGAGCCAAGAATGCGGTTTTTCCACCGGATGATGTGCTGGCTTCTTTTTACGGAGAAAAACAAATAGAAGGGATATGGGCCGATGAAGGAGCTCGTTACGTCAAAGCGTTAGAGATCAATATGGATGAGCTATACCCTTTGGTAGCCGCTCCTCATCAGGTGGATAACGTACGGGCTCTGGCAGAAGTAGCCGGTACTCCACTGAATGAAGGACTCATCGGCACCTGTACCAACGGCCGGCTTGACGACCTGCAACTGGCTGCGCAATATATAAAAGGAAAGAAAATAAAAGAAGGGTTCCAGTTACTGGTTGCACCAGCCTCGCGTAAGATCTATCTGGAGGCCATGAAGGACGGTACCATCGAGACACTGGTGGAAGCCGGTGCCAACATCCTCTCTCCCTCCTGCGGCCCCTGCCTCGGCACCGGCCAGGGTATCCCTGCCGACGGCTATAATGTCATCTCTACCGCCAACCGCAATTTTCTGGGACGTATGGGCAATAAGAACGCTTCTATCTACCTGGCCACACCAGCGGCTGTCGCAGTATCATCCGTCGCCGGGGTCATCACTGATCCCCGGCCTGTACCGGGCCACGAGACCTTCCCTTATCATCATGAGACCTCCCCCACCCTGACCATCCCCGAAGGAAAGATACGTAGGAACAACGGCGTCTGGAACTACAAGGATGTGAACGACCTGAATACCGATCAGATGTTTGCCGGCAACCTGACCTATAATATTCTCAGTTCTGATCCGGAGGCTATTATGCCTTATTTATTTGCCGGTTTTGATCCCAATTTCTCCAAAAATGTCAGGGCAGGAGACATCATCGTTGCCGGAGAGAACTTCGGCTGCGGCAGCTCACGGGAGCATCCTTCCGTAGGACTGACCTATGCCGGAGTGCAGGCAGTCATCGTCAAATCGGTAAACCGCATCTTCTTTCGCTCAGCGGTCAACCAGGGTCTTCTTCTGATTGTTTCACCCGAAGCAGTCGAGGCCTATCAATCCGGTGACAGTGTCTCGACAGATATGAACAAAGGAACTCTCCTGGTAAACAAAAAAACCTTCTCCTTCGCTCCCCTGCCGGACAAGCTGATGGAGATCATCCGGGAAAAAGGGCTGGTGAACTGGATGAAGGAACGATGATCGTTGAACGATGATTGTTGAACAGTGCATATAGAAGCTTACATACAAATCTAAAATGGCTTTTTACCTGGTATGATCATATAGAGCTTAATATTCCTAATACAACCAATGCAATAGACGGACATTTTGCTGATTTAAAAAATAAACTCAGAAATCATAACGGTTTGTCAATAGAAAGAAAAAAGAAATCTATAGATGAGTTTTTGCAGGTATAAAGGCTTCTGAAAAAGTGAAAGGAGTCCTGTTTAGAACTTCCCTTCCTTTTGACTTTTTCGTCAGCCATCAAGTTGTCCCTGGCAGGTTGCTCTCCAGCAGAGCCTGCTTCCATTCAACTTGATAAAGACAAAAATAATTGTTCTATGAAATCTGTGTAATTTTTGTTGATAAAAACAGCAGCCCTTTTGTCTATTATACCTAAATTTGTGTATATTTGATTTATGGGGAAAAATGATTTAAATACAGAAAAGATCATTGAACACTGGAAAAGTTCATCTGACATGGATTTTAGAACCATGATGAACTTATATAAATCAAAAGATTATAATTGGGCATTATTTATTGGTCATTTAATTCTGGAGAAACTGTTGAAAGCATTATTCGTAAAAAAGAACAATAAACACCCTGTATTCTCTCACGATTTATTGCAATTGGCAGAAAAAGCCGGAATTAAAGTAAATGATAAACAAGCAGATATGCTGGACACAATTACAACGTTTAATATAAATGCCAGGTATGACAGTTATAAACAAGATTTTTATAAACTATGCACAAAAGAATTTACTGATACGTGGATTAATAATATTACAGAATTAAGAAAATGGATAAAAGAAGAATTATAAATATCACACAACAATACTTAAATGCCGTATCAGAAAAATATGTAATTGAGAAAGCATTTTTATTCGGTTCTTTTGCCAAAAGAAAAGAAAAAGAACATTCAGATATTGACATAGCCATAGTTTTCCCAAATATTTCTGATTTTTTTAAACTTCAATTAGAGTTAATGAAATTACGTAGAAAGATTGATTTACGAATTGAACCACACCTGTTTTCAATTGAAGATTTTCATGAAAATAATCCATTGGCTTCTGAAATAATTAACACTGGGATTGAATTAAAGATAAAATCCACGACGGCGCAACAATGCACATAGCCAACGGCGGAATTTCATCCGTTCCGGACAGAAATTCCAGCCTTTTTGCTATTCGCTTCCAGGGATAGTTATCGTTGATTAACCGCTGCAGACCATATGCTGACCGTTCTTGCATATTCAGCTAAAGCTGAACTTTTGTCTGCGAAACTTGGAAAGAAACAATAAAAAAACTTTACAAAATTTGTAATACTTATAATTTACCTGTCTATATTGAACGCTCTCTTTCCGGAAATAGAGCTCATCTTTGGATGTTTTTTGAAGAAAGATTTCCTGCTAAACAAAGTCGTGAATTAATGTTTGAATTATTGCGACAATCAAATATTATTTCTCCCTTTGAAAAAGAACCGAGCTTTGACAGGCTTTTTCCTAATCAAGATTATCATTCAGGTAAAGGCTTTGGAAATTTAATAGCATTACCCTTGCAGGGTAACTCCATAAAAAAAGAAACTCATATTTTATTAATCCTGACAATTTTGAACCATACGATAATCAGTGGGTATATATTGCCCCCAATTAAATGCGAGCACTTTTTAAGCTTAAATTCGTAAAAAAATGGAATTAAAGATGAGCAAGAAAAAGCGTAGAAGTGCAAAACTCAAAACAGAAGCTGTTCTTGAGTTATTGAGAGGCCGGCCGGCGGAGGAGGTCAGCCGGGAGTATTTGGTAAGCATCGCTGAGTAAAATCAATGGCAGGAAGCTTTCGTTCGCAGGCCCACGAAGCCTTTTCTTTTCCAAAGCGGCTTATAAGTGTACGTGCCAGCGAGGTGGCACCTCCGGAACTCTCCAGTATCTGGCCGAAGATAGCACCCAGTCCTACCACGATGGCCACAAAACCCAATGTGTCCCCCGTGCCTTTCTGCATACTTTTCAGAATGGCCGGGAGTGGCATCCCCGAGAGGAGCCCGGCATAGATGGCCGTGATCAGCAGGGCAATGAAGGCATTCAGCCAGAACCGGAGCACCATGACCAGCAACAGGGTCACAGCCGACGCTACAATAAAGGTTATCCAAAGTGAAGACATGCCGGTTTTTATTCCAAAGATAGTTTTTTTTGGAAAAGCCCGTGGTGATGATAATATTTAAGAAGAGAGGAATAGACCCTGACAGATATTTACGATTCAGACAAAAAGTCTTTTGATCGTTTGCATAGGCAAAAACATTTTGCCACTGTCAGGCAGTTTAATAAAGCCATACCTAAAATAGAATTCTTCTGCATTTATGTCAACCGGATCAACGATTACGGTAAAAGAACCAAGCGTTTGGGAAATGTCATAACTTCTTTTAAGGGCATCCATCAATAATAACTTTCCTATGCCTTTGTTCTGAAACCTTATGTCAACGGCGAGCCGTTCCAGTAAGATCGTCGGCAGAGAGGAATAAGATGCCGGAAACCTGTGACGGATAGGTTCCGGAACACTATCAGAAGTAATACTGCTGCTTGATAAAGTATAGTAACCTTGTATAAGATCGGTTTCCGGATCGAAACGGACAAAACAGGCAGATAATTTTCTTCTAACATCCTGTCCGGCCTGGTAATGTAAATAATGATCCAATAGATCGTTCCCACTGGTAAAATCTTTTTTTCTGTGGGAGGATCGGAGCAATTCCGTTAAGTAGTTCATTTGGAAAGATAGGCTTTGTATGCTTCAGCGGCAGCCAACAGGTCTTTATTGGGTTTTCCGGGATTAGTAATAGCATCGAAAAATATTTTCCGGTCCCTTTCCGATGCCAGGATCTTTTCTTTTTCTTTTATGATCTCTGTGGCTTTTTCCTGCAATATCTTTCATTAAACCATTTCCCGTTTTTTCTCAATCAATAAATCATTCACTCATTCTATCATTTACTCATTCAACCCTGGCCATCAGTCCTTTCAGATACTCCCCCTCCGGGTGGAACAGGCTGACGGGATGGTCGGGGGGCTGGGTGAGCTGATAAAGTATCTGTACGTGGCGGCCGGCATTAGCAGCGGCGACAAAGAGCGTTTCGCCGATTTTATGATGCTTCGCATCGCCAGATTTTTTTTACAAATTAATACGTAATTCAGCCCTGCGTCAAAAACGCAGGGATTTCTTGTAGTTCTTTAAAGATTTTTTGAGGCGAACCAAGAGGTTCGCACCATTTTAGACTTCCACACACACCAAAGCGAAGCCCTCGCTTAAGGTTTTTATCTTGACCTGATCTCCCTTCGCATAAACGGCACATAAGCCAGCACAAAACAGAGGACGGTGGCGGCGACGAGGGCGGTTACATGCGGCCATATCAGCATCACACTTTGTCCCAGGGGTAAAGGGCCAGGGATGGTGCCGCTGAGCTGTTCCATGGTCAATGGCCCGAGACTGCGGACCGTAGGCATCAGAAGCGTGCCGGTAGCCTCGCTGAAGAGGACATTTGGGGCAAAGCGCATCATGCCGAGTTTTATCTTTTCCATAAACATCTGATAAGCCGGATTACCCATCCATGCCGGATTGGATATTGCCTTTACGATAAGATTCACGATCATGAGATAAAAGACAGAGAAAAATATCCAGACAGCTATTCCTGTCAATGCTGAGGTAGCCGGCTGTTTAAAACGTACCGAGAACCAAATGGACATATTCAGCCAGAAAGCCACATACACAATACTCAACAAAAAGAACAATATTATCCGGATAAATTCCTCCGGCGTCGGGGGAATCCCCGTAGCAATTATTCCTATCCCCATCACCAGGAAACCCAAGGCAAAGAACATCACACTGATGACGAACAGATTGGCCAGAAATTTAGCATTGATGATATAATCACGGTGTATGGGTTGCGCCAAAAGCCAGCTGAGGGTTCCCCGGTTTTGTTCCGAGTTAATTGCATCAAACCCCAGTCCTATCCCCAGCAAGGGTCCCAGAAAACTTATGAAAACGAGGAAGGAAGGCAGTGTCCCGTCAGAAATAGTAAACAGTTTCAGGAAAATAAAAGAACCGGCAGGGTCATTGGGTTTGATAGCACTACTTATATTGTTCAGTGCCGTATAAAGGGAACCCAACGTCGTCAGGGCAATTATGGTAATCAGAATGATAAAACGCCAGCTTCTAACCTGATCGGCGATTTCCTTTTCGACGATCACCCAAAAAGGATGTAGAACACGTACATTTCCTCTTTTTCCTACCCGGGTACCGGAAAGAAAACGGAACCATTTTGCTATTCTTGCCATGGGCGATACTTGTATCTGTTTCACTATTTCACGCATGATCCGTTCCTCCCTCAAAATAGCGGTAATAAATATCATCCAGACCGTATTCTTTTTTATTAATAGAGGTAAGGCCAAAATCGGATTGCACCAGCGTCCGGGATATATCTGCCGTTACATCCCGGGTACATTCCACCAGTATCTTATGGTTCTGCTCCTTAACGTTCAGCACCCCTTCAAGGTGCTCAAGCGTTTGTTTCAGTCTGTTTTGTGTGGCGGTTGTATCTTTTCCGGCATCCGGAGCCACTTCCACCTCCACTGCAAAGGGACTGTTACCGAATAATTTATGTGACAAGGAGTTAACATCGCCTTCAGCCAGCAGTTTTCCTCCGACGAACAGTCCTACGCGGTCACACACCTGTTGTACCTGGTAGAGATGATGTGACGAGAAGATCACCGTGATCCCCTCTTCCCGGCTCAGTTTGACGATCATATCAAGAAATTCCCGCACTCCATACGGGTCGATGCCCAGGATCGGTTCATCCAGGATGACCACTTCGGGATCTTTGATCAATACATCAGCCAGTCCCAAACGCTGCCTCATCCCCCGGGAATAATGATCTGCTTTCTTATAGGCTTGATCCGCCAGGCCCGTCCGTTCAATAAGTTCCATGGCCTTTCCCCTGGCCTTTTCTTCCGGTATTCCGTTAAGCCTACCGGTAAATACCAGGTTCTCCAGCCCGCTGTATTTCTCATAGAATCCAATATCTTCAGGCAGATAGCCCACTTTTTTTTTCACCTCCACGGGCCGGCTGACCGGATCAATGCCACAGACCCTCACTGTCCCTTCATCCGGTTCGGTCAGGCCCATAATCATAAGTATGGTAGTGGATTTCCCGGCACCATTAGGACCGAGCAGCCCGAATATTTCACCTTTGACAATAGACATATCCAAATGATCAACGGCAGTAAAGCCGCCATACTTTTTCGTCAAACCGGTCAGTTCTATGACTTTTTCTTTTGTCACAACTTTATCTCCTCCCAAATTTGCGGAACAGATACCAGACACTTCCCAGCGCAATCACGATAATAAAAATGCCGAGCCATCCCATCAGCATAGGGGTTTTAACAGTAATCCTAAAGGCAACCATAGAGGACACTTCCGGTGTCCGGGCTGTCATCTTGGTCACATAATCCCCGGTAATGGCTTTCTTGTATGCTTTTATGGTAGCATATACTTCAGTCGTTTTCCCGGGTTCCAGTTCATCCACAGTCTTCGGATCGAAAGTAACCTCCCATTTTATGGGGGTCGATGAACTGAATTTTATATTATTTAACTTGGCAGAACCTGTATTTCTTATCAGTAATTTTACTTTTTTCTCATCCCCGGCTGTAATCCGCGTACTCAATAGCCCTGTCGGAGTAATCAGTTCCATATCAAAATTTCCGGTGATCACTACTTCCAGGGTCATATCTGCATAGGTATTGCTTGTCATGACACGTACGGGAATTTTATAGGATCCGGCTTTTATCTCGCGTGGAGGTTTAACTTCGACGGTCATATTTACCGTTTGATTAGGATCTATCTCTACAGACGTGGCTTGCTTGTAGTTGGGCTTAAAAATCACGGTCCACCCCCGTGGAGCGGCAGCCTGAAGAGCATAACGCTGTTTTGCCCCCGTAAGGTTTCTCAATTGGGTGCTAAAAGTAAAACTGGATTTCGAAGTCCCCTGCATATTTGTTTGTTTGCACGTAAATTCGGTTTTATAGGTTCCCTGTTTTGAAACCACCACATACAACGGCAGAACATATCCTCCGGCCGCGACTTTGAACCGGTAGGTCCCCTTTTTTATTCTATAGGGAACATTTACTTTCAGCGTAAGGCTTTTTTTTCCCCCCGGCAAGAGAGACAGCTGCTTGACATTCCATCCGCTTATTTTCATATCATACGTCCAATCTTTCGGCAAACCGGAAACATAAATACTTACATTCTGGCGACTCTTACTGTGATTATTCACATCAATAGCGTAATTAAGTGTTTCTCCAGGCGGAACAACCACCTTGACATAAGGCGTATATAGCGTCACCCCCTGCGCATACAAACCGGGACCCGTAAGCATTGTGATCCCAAATACCGGCAAGAAAAACAATTTAATAAGTTTCGTGCTAAATGACATATAATATCCTCCTTTGTTTTAATATTACATTAAGAATGAGAGGCAAATTTATATTTCAGAAATATACTTGTCAAGACCCCCCCAACGCTAAAGTCCGGCAGAACAGTCTTATCACTCTCTGAATAAATACTTTAGAGTCGTTTGTTAAATAATGTTAAAAGAAAAGACCGGGCGCCGGATGCCAGGCGCTGCCAGCCCATGTCGAACGGCGCATATTGATGCTTGCGCACCTTCGATGCTTAGGGCTTTCTTTACCGGGTGATTGGGTTTTGTTTCTTTGATATTTACCAATATTGAAAGGTGGCGTTCACTCTTCTACTTTTGATTCTTCGACATTAGACTTTTTTACTTCAACTTTACTTCAACGATCATCGTTCTTCCTTCTCTCCACTCCTATCCCCGGTTTTCCTGACATCACCCAGTGTCCGTCTTTCAGTGTCAGGCCGGTGTAAGGATCGTTTTTTATCAGTAAATTACCATCCAGATCCACCCAGCGGGCCAGGGATTGCAATTGCACCGCTGCAGCAATGCCGACGGTGGTTTCGATCATACAACCCAGCATAATATCCAGTTTCAGCAGGCGGGCCAACAGGGTCATACGGTAAGCTTCCAGGATGCCTCCCGACTTCATCAGCTTGATATTAATCCCGTCATAAGCATCTGCAATCTTTATCACATCTTCAGAAGTATTGACAGCCTCATCGGCAACAATGGGTACGGGTGAACGTTCTTTCAGCCATCGGGTTTCCTCCAACATCTCCACCGGCATGGGCTGCTCGACAAACTCCACTCCGTCTTTCGCCAGCCATTCAATTTCGTGGATAGCCTTTCCCTTGTCTTTCCAGCCTTCGTTTACATCCACACGTATCGGTTTGTCTGTCATACTACGTATGGCTTTTATGGTTTCCTTATCCCCCTGTCCGGTAATCTTCACTTTAAGAATTTTATAAGGCGCTGCCTCCTTCACCTTCTGCTTCATTATCTCCGGTTTGTCACGACCGATAGAAAAAGAAGTATTTACTTCTGATACCGGATTAACACCCAGAGCCTGATACAGGGGAATCCCCAGTTTTTTGCCTATCCAATCCATAAGAGCAATGTCCAGGGCCGTCTTTGCCGGAGATAAGGCCGGCACAATCTCCCGCGCTCTTTCGGGCAGATCATAAAACAAAAAAGGATCTGTTTCCAAATACAAAGGAATCAATTGTTTTAACTCCCGGATGGTACGGTCCGCATTCTGTCCGGCGGCTGTCATGTGTCCGGCCTCTCCCACTCCGGTGATCCCGTCTTTCTTGTAATAGACCAACACATTTTCCTTGTAGGCCGCCGTTCCCCGCGTAATCGTCCAGGGATAATATAAGGTAAGGTGGATTTTTTTATACGTGATTTCCGGTTTTTCCATATCAGATAAAGATTTACTGCTTGCAGCCGGCATCTTTCCATACACCTTATTTACAGCCAGTCCCAATCCGGCAGCACCGGTAAATGTA
>CAYLJE010000056.1:0-15060 GCA_964383915.1 uncultured Rikenellaceae bacterium | reverse complement strand
CCTGTGATAAGGGAATCGAGATCTTCTGATGTAGCGCCGTTGCTCCAGCTAAAGGAATAAGGCGTTGTTCCTCCGGTAACCGTCAGATCGATGGCTCCGTTGGCATTGCCGTTGCAGTCCACGTCGGTTACGGAGGCAGTGGCAGCCAGAGCTGCAGGTTCGGTAATGGTTACCGAAGCAGTCGTGGTACAGCTGTTAGCATCGGTAACGGTGACATTGTAATTATCAGCAGCAAGACCTGTAGCAGTAGCTGTGGTCTGCCCGTCACTCCAGAGGTAGGTGTATGGAGCGGTTCCGCCACCTGCCGTGACGGTGGCATCGCCGTTGCTGAGGCCGTTACAGCTGACATTGGTCTGAGCAGATATAGTGGCAGTTAACGCAGGAGGTTCAGTAATTGTCAAATTTGAAGAAGTTACCGGTCCACAGCCGTTAACATCAGAAACGCTTACATTATAGGTGTTCGGGGCAAGGTTTGTAAACACACCTGTAGTATTATTAGATCCTCCAGGATTTAGTGTATACGTGAGCGTTCCTGTCCCACCTGAAGCCGTAATCGTAATAGTACCGTTGTTCAGTCCATTGCATGTGACATTTGTTGAGGATTCTGAAGTAATTGTAATGACCGATGGTTCATTCACAACAAGGTTATTGCTTGTAACAGGTCCACAGTTATGAATATCATCAACATCTACTGTATAAGTAACGGCAGACAAACCGTTAAATGTTCCTGCACCATTGGAAATTCCTCCGGGATTTAGTGTATAAGTAAGTGCACCTGTTCCGCCTGAAGCAGAAACAGTGATAACTCCATCTGTGGCCCCATTACATGAAATATCTGTTGCCGACTCGCTGTCAATAGTAATCAGAGAGGGTTCGGATACGACAATATCTTTTGAAAAAGAACAACCGTTAGCATCCAGAACCAGAACAGTGTATGTTCCTGCAGTTAGCCCGGTCTGATCTTCATCCGACGGGTTAAGTCCGCTGCCATCGGATGTACTCCATCCATAAATATAGGGAGGTGTACCTCCGGATACCGTAATATCAATCGCCCCGTTGTTCCCGCCGTTACATGAAACATCTGTAACAGTCTCAGTACTTGAAATGGCAGTTGGTTGATTGACTGTAAAGATAGCCGGTGTAATGCATCCATTGTTATCGGTTACCGTGACACCGTATGAACCTGCTGCTAGACCGGAAATATCTTCTGTTGTGGCAATGTTTGACCCGGAACTGTTTATCCAGGAATAGGAATAAGGAGCAGTACCATTGGTAACTGTTATGTTGATGGCCCCATCAGAAGATCCAAAACATTTTGCATCGGTAATGTTTGCAGTAATGGTAGCAAGAGCACAGACAAACCCCAACCCTAACTGTGTGCCGGTTCCTGCCGATGCAATTCCGCCTGTAAGATTATTGCGATATACCGATGGAGGAGATGCAGGAGAATGGGTTCCATCAAAAGTCCATGCACCATCATTATCTCTTCTGAGAATATGCGTATTGACATTAACCTGTTTGCTGGTAAAATCATTGGCTACCAGTTCTACACTAAAATCACTTGTCGCGAATCCATTAGTCGCCAGGAAATTCCAGTAGCCACCGGTGAACTGACTGTTAACCGTAGCAGATGCGTCAGGTTCGGTCAAAGGGAGCCCTGAGTTTCCCGGGTCACTACTTACAAAGTTAGTTAGAACCGTGTCTGCAGCAGAAAGAGTATTGATCGTTAAATTTATTCTTTTATATGAACCTGTGGTCCCGATCGGGAAAAGGTATGACCCTCCTGCGGTGAGCCATCTTTGCATTTTTCCTGTAACAATGCCCGATGTATATGCAAGAGAGCCGGGATTGGCTGCATCTGTTCCCAGAAACAGGGTATTTGTCCCCAACTGTAATTCTCCTCCCTGCATTGTAAGAGTACCCATAATGGTAAGATCATTATCCATGATCAGGTTCCCGGTTGCATTGGTGAAAGAGAGATTATAGAAGGATTCTGCACCGTAAATGTGCTGATCAACAGAGCCATTGAAGGTTACTGTTCCGGTATTTTCGTTAAAGATTCCCCCGTTGTTGGTCCAGTCTCCACCCACTGTTAGTGAATAATTGCCAGTTGTTACCTCAAGAGTGCTGGTTCCGTCAATTAAAATATCCCCCTGAACAATGGTGTTGTTTGTTAATGTTTTTATTCCGCTTGTACTGGTCTATAGATTGTAATATGTTGAAGAAAGCGGATCTTTGATCGTCTGGTTTCATGATCCGTAATAATTCACAACATTTTCAATACCGGAGGCATCAAGAGTTCCTGTTGAAAGCAAAGCTCCGCCGATTTCGAGTATGGAGTTATCATCATTGATCCATATGGATGATGCAGCGCTGCCGGTAACATCACCATCAATAGTAATGGCTCCGTTGTTAGTGACTGTAATGTTGGACCCAATAGATATATCCCCGGAAACGACATCCAGAACGGCTGTGGAAGAAATAGTCTTGTTGCCGGATGAAATATTCATTCCTCCAATAATGGTACCAACACCGTCAATTTCTTTATCCGTACCGGCAAGGGTAAGATTACGTCCGCTGTTGCCAGAATAGGTTCCGTTCACTATGAAATCACCATGGACAATAAAGTTTTTGTTATTATAATCAAGCGTTCCACCTGGGTCAATAATAAAGTTATTAATTTCTGCTGTAGAACCATTTGGCAGTGAAACGGTATGTGTATTTTTTATTCTGACATTGTCTGTGGCAAGTGGTACGCAACTGCAATCCCAGGTATTCGGATCATCCCATTTGCCAGACTGAGCACTTTCAATAATAACATATTTTCTTACATTGACGGATACGGCTGAGGCAGGATTACACCCGGGAAGTTCAGCAACCACACTGACGGTTCCCGTTCCGGCACTGCCCCAGTCAACGGTAATTGAATTGGAATTCCCTCCGGAGGCTTGTGTTCCCCCGGTGATAATCCAGTTATATGTATAACCCGTACGTGCAGTGACTGAATAAGATACACCGGATGTATTTTCTGCTATAGAGGTTTTTCCGGATATAGCATCCGGGGGCACAGAGTGAATGGTTACCGGCAGAACCACCGGGGCCCCATTTGTACAACTGTTTGTTTCAACAACCTGGACACTGGCATTTTCTGCACCGGTACTGCCCCAGTCAACCGTAATGGAGTGAGTGTTTCCCCCGCCAGCCTGGGTTCCTCCGGTAATGGTCCAGGTATAAGTATTCGGTGAATTATCAGTTACGGAATAGGTGACACCTGTCTGCCCTGTACAAACATCTGTTACCCCTGTAATGGCGGAGGTAGTTGGCCGGCTGCAGTTGGTATCATCACCGAGAGCATATTCTGCTCCAAATGTGGTCAGTCCTGATCTTTTGGCTGTTGTACCTATTCCTGCAACATGAGTACCTTCGGCAGTCCAGTTGCCGGCTGCATCAGCACGGGTGAGAATACGTGTATCTGCATCAATGGGGAAAGAAGTAAATCCGTTACCATCCAGTTGCAGATCATATGTGTTTGCTCCTCCTAATTTAAACCCGTTCTGATCGGTGAGCGACCAGTACCCTTCGACAAAAGTGTTATAAATGGTTGTCCCTGCATCATCCAGGCTCAAACTATTGTTACCGGGATTGCTGGCAGTAAAACTGGCCAAGATAGAGCCACCGGAATTTAAACCATTCAATGTCAGCCAAATACGATGCCGGCTGGAAGACCCCATAGGAAACTGATGGTGCCCGTTGCATTGATCCATCTTTCGAAATACCCATTGATAAAACCTCCGGTATAACTTAAAGTACCGGTATTCCCAGTTCCGGTACCTAAAGTTAAGATGTTTGACCCGGTAGTAACAATTCCATTCTGAAAAACAAATGAGTTTGATACGGTAACATTATTGTTGATTGTCAGGTTGCCGGAAGTTTTATTTACCGTAAGATCAAAAAAGGTTTCCCCGAGGGTATTGGTGATTTCCTGATCGGCTGTTCCAGTAAAGCTAACATTACTTGTCCCCTCAGAAAAAGAGGAAGAACTGGACTGAACAAGCCAGTCGCCTCTTATTTCAATGTCAAAGTTATTTGATACAAAAACTGCAGAATTGTTTATTTGAAGGTCACCAAGAGCCAGGACGCTGGCAAAAAGATTTTTATTTCCTGTGCCCCCGGCACAAAGGTTGTAATAGGTCGAGCTCGCTGGATCCTTGATATCCTGGTCTCCTGTGTAGTTATAGTTTATTGTATTACCTGTAGCATTTGCATTTAAAACGCCGGTTGACAGTAAGGCGCCACTAATGATTAGGGTTGAATTGTCTGCATTCGTCCATACCGAAGAGATTGCATTATTACCGGTAAGATTTCCTGTAAGCTCAATAATCCCCTTGTTGGTTACCGTAGCTCCCGAGCTAATGTTTGCATTTCCATACAACGTCAGATCACTTGTTGATAAAATGACGGCATCGTTGTTCAGGTTCATGCTTCTTGTCGTGGCATCAATGATAATACTGCCAAGTCCGCCTAAAGTATCACCATCAAATTCAAGATTACTGGCTGCTGAAAATTTTGAAGTGAATGTTCCGTCAACAATCAATTTCCCATTTACGGTCATCTGTTTGTTGTCCGCATTCAATACCCCGCCTCCCTCGATAGTAAGGTTATTGATAGTTGTGTTGGCTACCAGCGTGACGGTTGTCCCGTCACTGATAATGGCATTGTCCGTACTTCCCGGAACCGTTCCTCCCTGCCAGGTGGAACTGCTGTTCCAGCTACCTGTTTGAAGAGATGTGATAGTTGTCTGGCTGATAGCCGGATATGAGAAACAAAATATAAAAGAAGTCAGTAGAACTAAAAGGAACTTTCGCTGTAACATATAATATATCTAATCAAAAAGAAAAAAAATAAGAACTTTTGTTTATTAAGACATATCTCAATAGAAATGGGTGTAAAAATTGAACCTTTTAAGATAAAACATACTTATTTTTTAAAAATTAAATTTATAATTTTTACGCAATCTAATTAAATAAGTTGAATTTTTTATCAATAATAATATGACTTTTATCAAAAGTCAAAGGTTGCACAGGTATAGGACAAATATTCATAAGGAACAAAAATGTATATTTTAAGGCAGTATTTATGGTTTTAATCCCCCTTCCATCGGCCGCCATGCGCCTACGCTGAAGCTTCAGCGCAAGCGTAAGGCTAGCCGACGGCACTGCGCGTTCCGTATTGTTACTTCATACGCTTCCCGGAGACAGGGACTTTTTGTAAAAAAAGAATTTACTGAACGTTAAAAGTATAAGTGTATTTTAAAATGATAGTATGGAAATTGGACCGGGGAAGGACAGGAACCTCGTGATAAAGGTCGGTATTCATATCGTCGTTATATACAATATACAGGTCATTTCCTTCCCGGGGATTATATCTGAAGCGGATGTTCCCCAGCACAGTCCCGGTGGTACTGTTATATTGGATGAATGAATTCAGTGATAGTTTGGTATTTAACATATAGAGGATTTTAACCCCGGCTAGTTGGGATAGATAATCCTGATTACGTATGGGGAACCAGGCCTTATTAATTTGATAGGTGGCACTCAGATTCAAACTGGAGGAGACATTCCAGGTGGGCATAAAAGTGTAGGAAATCCTCATACCATCATAAAACTGACCGGCTTCCAGATTGTTTATCACATAAAACAGGTGGTTCATGGGTGTTGATAGTAATCCCTTAAAGCTCCAGAAACGATAGTTGTTCACCGGGATAGCAATATCTTCAGAAATAAAAAAAGTATCCTGCAGGCTTTCAATGTTATAGTTTATTGAAAAATTTCCTGACAGAGAGGACTTGGCCTGGAAACTCCATCCCATACTTTCGTTTCCTGTCTCGAGACTACCATCCAATCCGAAGAAATTTATACTTCGAAAAGTAAGTTTATGGGTAAAGAGCGGGGAGGATTCTCCCGGGATCCATCCATAAAATACTTGGCCTATAAGCATGTAATATTTTTCACAACGCTGAGGTTGGCAACAAAGAACCTTTTTAGACCGAACTCATACATCCTTCCGGAAATGTAAATATAATGATCATCATAAGTAACCCTGATCTCCGTCTTCTCAGAGGGCTGATTTCCAAAATCAGGCTGATACATGACCATGGGAAAAGGTTTGATCTGATCCCACACTTTTTCGAAGGGCATCCCGTCAAAATTTATCTGTCCCTGCAGTCGTTGAATAGGCCATAATTCCTGCCCCCGGGAAGCAATAAAAGGAAATAGCAACAGGAAAATATAAATGATATACTTTCTTCTGTTCATTGATTAATATTATAAAGATTACCTCCTTTTATATGAAATTTGAAGGACGAAAGTTAGAAAAAATATTCAAGGTAATGGTAATCGATATTTTTCTTTATTTAATCCTGTATTTGTTGATATTACTACGTAGGTTTATCCTGGCCGGAAGAAGAGAGCCGGTTGAACTATCCGGATAGAATTGAGAGATATGTCCTGATGTATTCTTCTTTTTCCTTATAGCGGTATTGCATCACAAAACGGGGATGGGGCAGGGGCATGATCTTTTCAAAGAAATGATACTGTTCGTTTAATTTTTTTAGAAACTTGTAATTTTTTCCTTCTCCTATGCAGAAAGCTATCTTACGGTTGGCTCCGAATCCCAGTTGTCTCCTGATCGTGGAAACGATAAACGGAGTTACTTCTTTTTCCAGTTCTTTCAGGTCGTAGTAATTGATGTTCTTCCCGTTTTTTGTAAAACCCAGGGGACAAACGGCTGTGATGTAAAACCTCCGGTAGAATTTTTCCGGTCCCCCAAAGGCCTGAATCATCTCGTATATAAATACGGAGGATATTTCGGGCTTTTTATCAAAAGGATTTGGGATATTACAATTATTTTCCAGTCTGATGGGATCAGTAAAAGAGATGCCTGTAATGCCTGCTCCGAAACGTCCGGGATTGATACCCAACAAAAAGGTACGTAACGCCTGGTCCGGATAATATTTTTTGTAGAACCGTTCAATAACCTGCTGTACCTCTGTGGTAAGATAAGGATTCATTATATGAACGTGGTCCGGCATTTGTATGTCCTGGGATAACTGTTTCAGAAACAGGATAATCTTTTCACCATAAGTCATGATACGTGCTTTTAAAAGGATAAATGTAAATAGTATCCTGCTGTATTGAAAATATTCATGACCCCCCGGGGATTGAGAGTTTTTATTTAGCCCATATTAGTAAGAACCGGAACTTTTTTTTAATTTTGGATTCTGAAGAAGAATGTTTTACTTTAAATATTATCATATAATTATGGGAAAAGGAGATATTAAAACCAGGAGGGGAAAACTATTCAGTGGTTCGTATGGTGTACGTCGCCCCAGAAAAAAAAGAAAAGAAACAAAAGTTATTTTAACGGATGTTAAGACCAAGGAAGAGGAGGCCTTGCAGGTTGAGTCTGTGAAGAAAGGAGCTGTTCCATCTGCCAAAGTTAAGGAAGTAACCAAGAAAAAAACGACAAAAGCTGCAAAAAAAACCACTGAGACACCCAAAAAGAAAACTTCAGCTAAAAAGACAACAGCAAAGAAAACGGTTGCGCCAACAAAACCCGTTACGAAGAAAAAGGCTACGATAGTTAAATCAGCGGGGAAAAAAGAAAAGGTGGCGAAGGAAACAACAAAAAAGAAAATACCAACGGCAAAAAAATCTATAAAAACTTCCACAAAAAAGGAAGATAAGGAAGAGAAGAAAACGGATGTCGTAGAAAATAAGTCAGCTAAAAAATAAATGCATAAACAGAAAAGCCGGATATTCTTCCGGCTTTTCTGTTTAGAAAGGATCATTTTCTACAATCTTATTCAAGTGATAGCTTTAAATTACATTCTTCTGAGTTCCGGAGGTTTACTTTGTATGTTTTTTCTGTGGATATCTATCGTTTCCCTGACTGAACAGGAACGGAGAGCCTCTGTTATCTATCTGCTGGGAGGGATGGGACGCATGGGGTTGCTGATGACCCCTCGCCTGGGTCCACGGGTGAGAATAGGTGTCGTAACCACGAATATAGAACTGGTGCCTGATCCCCGTGGAGAAGACAAAGCCGTGATTGATTTCTGCTTTCGCTGTAAGAAATGTGCAGTAAACTGTCCCGTACATGCTATTCCCGACGGAGATCCTGAAGATATTAACGGAGTAAGACGATGGCAGATCAATCAGGAAGCTTGTTATATATACTGGACGACCGTAGGCACTGACTGTGGACGTTGTGTGGCAGTGTGCCCCTTCTCACATCCCGATAACCTTTTTCACCGTTTCGTAAGATGGGGGATCCGACATTCCTGGCTTATCAATAAACTGGCTCTCCCCCTGGATGAATTGTTCTATGGCAAAAAACCTGCCCGGGGCCCTATTCCAAAATGGCTTGTTCCTTATTGTAATAAGTAAGGGCAGAATCACTGGTGAATCACTATGTCGCGGGCCGTGTTTGTAATTTTTTCCCTCCGTTTAACGGAAAATTTTACAGAAATAGACTATTTTTACCCACATGGATCATCTTCGCTGTGTATGATTTTTTTAAAAAAAACACAAAGTTTTTTTAATTGTTTCTGAATGTGGATATTAATATAAATATATACATAAAATAGACATAAAAAGAATATCATGAACAAAAATGTACATTTCTTATTATTTGCTTTGGCTTTATTAATGCCGGCGTTATCGTCGGCTCAACCTGGTTCCGGAAGATCTAAGTCTGCAGTAATCGAAGAAGCATTGGCTCTCAGTACCAGATCTTTTTACCGTTCTACTGCTTTTTCCATTGACCTGGTGGAGGGGGAGATGATTATGGGAAAATGGCGTCCTCCCCGGGAAGGGCAATCCATCATATTATCTAATGGAAAGAAAAGCAAATGGAAAAAGATCAAAGCCGGAGAAGACGGCTGGTTCAAAGATACTGCTTTGCGGGGAGGATATGTATATATCCCTGTTTATTCCAAGAGTGATAAATCCGTTTTACTGGAGGGAATGTCCCATCAAATGGTATTTGTTAATGGCCAGCCCCGGGTAGGGAACCGCTATCAGTATAAAGAAGACTGGTCTTCCTGGGAACCTCATTTCGATTTTTCCCTCCTCCCTGTGCATTTGCATAAGGGACGAAATGATCTGCTTTTTCGTTGCAATCGTGGCAGATTGAAAGTAAGGATTCATCCGGTGGTATCTCCTGTTTCTTTGAATATATATGACCTGACCCTCCCTGATTTTATTGTCGGCAGAACGGTAAATGATCCGGCTTCTGTGGTGGTCATGAATGCTACACAAACCGTGCAGGATCATCTGTATCTCTCTGCATCCTGGGAGGATGGGAAAACAACTACTTCCTCACTCCCTGCGATCAGACCCATGACGATCAGAAAGTCAGCGTTTATCCTTAAAGGAGGTATTCCTGCGAAAAAAGAAAAGGGAAAAGTACACCTTATTCTTTTTACAACCAGGAACAAGGTGAAGGTGATTCTTGACGAAAAAGACATCGTGGTACGTGTGGTTGAACCGGAGAATTCCCAGAAACATACTTTTATCAGCGGGATAGACGGGAGTGTACAGTATTATGCACTAAATCCAGCAAAACCGGATCCGCTGGAACGCAAAAAAGCCCTGGTGCTCAGCGTCCATGGAGCAGATGTGGAAGCTATCAACCAGGCCTCATCCTATGGGTCAAAGACCTGGGCTAATATTGTCTGTCCGACCAACCGCCGGCCCTATGGTTTTGACTGGGAAGACTGGGGCCGTCTGGATGCGCTGGAGGTGCTGGAGATTGCCAAACAAACACTGCCCGTGGATGAAAGTAGAATCTATCTTACCGGACACTCGATGGGAGGTCACGGCACCTGGATATTGGGAGCACAATATCCCGACCAGTTTGGAGCCATCGGTCCCAGTGCGGGATGGATCAGCTGGTGGTCATACCGTGTGAGAGGGAAAGAGGAAGGGCAAGATGCCGTTAATGCAATGATCATGCGTGCCACGCTGCCCAGTCATACTTTTGCACTGTCCAGGAACTATAAACAATTGGGGATTTATATCATCCACGGGAGCAAAGATGATAATGTCTCTCCGCAGCAATCTCACATGATGGTAGATACCATCACATGATTTTTGTGGTGGGAACACACGGGACAAAGGTTGAAAATGTGTGGGCAGCAGCCAAGGCACGATATGATGCCGAGGCATTTTGGTATCAGGGGAACGGGTCTGTTGATATTATTTCGGACGATCAATTTATACCTGCACGCTATCCTGACAGAAGTGTGATCCTTTATGGAAATGCTGTTACCAACAGAGCCTGGGAGAAAGTATTGCCGGATTGTCCTGTGAAGGTGGTGCCAGGTGCTATTATCATGGATAACAAAATATTAAAAGGCAGTAACCTGGCGGCTTTATTCATCTGGCCCCGCAAAGACAGCAAAGTTTTTTAGAAAAACAGACCGACACTTAGCAAAAAAGCACTTACTTTAGTACTAGGTTTCAGTGTGCCAATTCCGGGAACATCAACATTGTTACTAATATCACTCAGGCTGCCTTCATAACGGGCATCAAAAGTAAGTTTCTTCAACAGATCAAAACCGATCCCGGCCTGATAACCCCAGGTCATACCCTTCAGATCAGCTTTAAATCCATCCAGATCGGACTTATCTGAAAGTGTAAGAAATCCTACAGGACCGGCATTTATCCTGATGAGACCCAGCTTTACTCCTGCCAGTAATGGAATATCAATCCGGTTCAGGTCCAGTGTGTGGATCTCAGCTATACCTGTGTTAGGATCAGTGTAAGAAAAGTTTCCACCGGTTGAGGAGAAATAAGCTTCGGGCTGAACATACACCATAAGGATCTTTATTCGGTAAAAAATACCGGCATTTACCCCCCATTTTGCTTGATTGGCTTGCTGGAATGCCTGGTTAGGGCTGGTAATTTTAAAACTGGCTGTATTGGTTCCCAATTTGATACCAAACTGAGCATAGGTACCCGTAAAAATAAAAGCGAGCAATAAAACAAATGCAATTTTTTTCATAACAATTGATTTTGGTGAAACATAAAAACGATACAATACTATGCAATAATTTTAATTATTGCTTATTTTATACGCTCAAAGGATTATTTTGTTATAATAAAATTAAGAAAAATTTTAATAATGAAAAAAACAGTTTTTCAGTTTGTTATGTTGATTGTTGCTGTAATACATTTTCCTTCAGATGCTTTAGCACAACAAAAACTATCGTCTTTTAAGAAGGAAGAGGGTACAACGGATAAAGACTGGTTGATAGAGAAAACCGGTACGCTGGCGCAGCTCTACCGGGATACATCTGGTCATCTGGTATTTACCAATGGCCTGATTGCCCGCACCTTTACCGTTCAACCGGATGGGGCGACCATTGGTTTTGAGAATCTGGTAACAGATGAATCTTTTTTGCGGGGAGTGCGGCCGGAAGCCGAGATGGTTATTGATGGCAGAAAATTTGAAGTAGGGGGACTTACGGGACAACCCATACAAAATTATCTGTTGCCTGAATGGTTGGCACAGATGAAACCTCTTCCCGGAGCTTTTCACCTGACGGGATATGAATTACTGGAGGTTCATGCTCGTTTCCCATGGAAGAAAAGGCTGGAATGGATGCCTCGTGACCTGCCCTGGCCTTATCCGGGGACTGATCTTGTTTTTCATTATAAACTGGGCGGAGATTACTTTGGGAGGCATCCCGGGGCTCCTGGGTATTTAAAGGACATCAGGGTAAATATACATTACCGTCTTTATAATGATATGCCGGTTATTTCCAAATGGGTTACTGTGGAGAACCATTCACAAAAAGAGATTGTTATCAACCGTTTCAAGAGTGAGATTCTGGCTGTAGTAGAGGGGGAGAGTTCGGTGGGAGTAAAGCAGCACTGGCAGATGCCGAACATGACGGTAGAGCCGGATTATGAATTTGGCGGGGGAATGTCGTCGGAGGCCAGCCTGGGGAAGAGTGTGTTCTGGGAAGAAGATTCACTCTATACTACGCAGGTGAACTATCAGCGTAAGACGCCCTGTCTGCTGGTATGTAAACCACAGTGGGGGCCTGCTCAGGAAGTGGCTCCGGGAGATACGTTCTCCACTTTCCGTGTGTGGGAGTTGTTACATGATAGCTGGGACCGCGAACGCATGGGGCTCGAACAACGACGGATGTACCGGGCTATTGCTCCCTGGGTGACAGAAAACCCTATTCTGATGCATGTGCGCAAGGCAGATAATAAATCTGTAGAAAAAGCCATTGATCAGTGTGCCGATGTGGGCTTTGAAATGGTGATCATGACGTTTGGCAGTGGCTTTAACCTGGAAGATACCCGTCCTGCCAATCTGGAACGCATGAGCAGACTGGCAGATTATGCACATAGTAAAGGAATAGCACTGGGTGGGTATTCCCTGTTGGCCAGTCGTCATATCGATGCGGGAGATGATGTGGTTATGCCGCCGGGCATGACCCCCCGTTTTGGACACTCTCCCTGTCTGCAGAGTAAATGGGGAAGGAATTATTTCAGGAAATTATATAATTTTTACAAAGAAACCGGTCAGGATGTGCTGGAACATGACGGTTCCTACCCGGGCGATGTGTGTGCTTCTACTACTCATCCGGGGCACCATGGATTGGAGGACAGTCAATGGAAACAGTTCACTGAGATCAGTGATTTTTATCACTGGTGCCGGTCCAGGGGTATCTATCTGAATGTTCCTGATTGGTATTTTCTGAACGGTAGTAATAAAACAGGCATGGGTTATCGTGAGACCAATTGGTCATTGCCGCGGAAACAGCAGGAAATTATTGAGAGACAGAATATCTATGATGGTACCTGGGAGAAAACCCCTTCTATGGGCTGGATGTTTGTTCCACTGGTGCAATATCACGGGGGTGGAGCGGCGGCAACCATCGAGCCTCTGAAAGAACATCTTCACCATTACGGGCAGCGTCTGGCTAATCTCTTTGGGGCAGGGGTACAAGCCTGCTACCGTGGTCCGGAACTATATGATGCACCGGAAACACGGTTGCTCGTGAAAAAATGGGTGAACTTTTATAAAAAACACCGCGAAGTACTTGATGGAGATATTATCCATATCCGCCGTCCCGACGGCAGGGATTATGATGCCATCCTGCATGTGAATCCCTTTGGAGAGGAAAAGGGCCTTTTAATGGTGTATAATCCTTTAAGTGAGGAGATTACCAGGCACCTGAAAATTGATCTTTACTATACCGGCCTGCAAAACCGGGTGTTAGTGACTGAACAGGATGCAAATCCCGAGGGTTATGACCTGTCCAGAGACTATACTATTTCTCTGACCGTTACCATTCCTGCCAGAAGCCAGACGTGGTTTGTAATGAAAGTTTCCGGTCGTTAGAAGAAGAGAATCTCCTACGTAGTGCACTACGTAGGAGATTCTCTTCTAATTTAGAATGTAACTGAGAAAAAATAAAATACTGGTTTTTATCTCATGAGGTTTCTGCTTTGGCAAAATGAATCTTAAAGGTCCGGTAACCAAAGATGGCAACGACTATAAAACTGATAAAGGGCATGATGAAAGAAGCATTCACGGCAGGCAGGAACCATACCGTCCCCATGTCGATGATTTTTCCCTGCAAAGGAGGCATCAGCGCACCACCTACAATAGCCATGATCAGGCCTGCAGCCCCCAGTTTGGTGTCATCACCCGTCATCCCCCGAAGAGAGATACCGTAAATGGTGGGGAACATGATAGACATGAACAGGGATGTCGCCATCAGTGAATATAACCCGGTCATTCCCTGCATGAAGATGGCTCCGGAAGTAGTGACAAGTCCTCCCAGTGCAAAAACAAATAGCATCTTTCCCGGTTCGAAATATTTCATCAGATAAGTGCCGAGGAAACGACCACTGACGAAGATGATCATGGCAATAATATTGAACTCTTCTCCCTGCGCTTTGGTAAATCCAAGATGTTCTGCATATTGAATAATAAATGTCCAGCACATGATCTGGGCCCCTACATAAAACATCTGGGCAACGACTCCTTCCCTGTATTTTCTGTATCCTTTATAAGTAAATAAACGATTAAATATTTCTCCGGCACTGGAAGAAACTTTGCTTTTGTTTTTTGGCATTTTGTACAGGGCAATGATGACCAGAACAATTAACACGACCAGACCAAGAATCACATAAGGATCCCTGATGACGATCAGGTCATGGGCTTTGATGACGGCTTTCTGGGCAGCGTCCAGGGTAGGATAGATCAGGTTCCCCGCAGCATCTCTCTCATCGGAGTGTAGCATGGCCAGGATAAAACGGGTGGCGACAATCATCCCAAGCAGTGATCCGACAGGGTTGAAGGACTGGGCAAAATTCAGACGCCGCGTGGCGGTTTTTTCACTGCCCATGGAAAGAATGTAAGGGTTGGCTGTGGTCTCCAGAAAAGCCAGGCCGAATGTCAGAACGTAGTAAGCAATCAGAAAAAATGTGAAGAGCTCGAATTTAGCAGCCGGATAAAACAGAAATGCCCCTGTGGCATATAAGCCAAGCCCTATCAGAATACCTGTTTTATATGAATATTTTTTTACTATCAGCGCGGCAGGAATAGCCATGGTGGCATAGCCCCCGTAAAAAGCAAACTGTACCAAGGCCGCTTTGGCATTGGATATCTCCAGTACGGTTTGAAAAGCTGCTACCAGGGGATTGGTGATGTCGTTGGCAAAACCCCACAGAGGGAAAAGGATCGTGATTAAAATAAAAGGGACAACATATTCCCTGGGAACGACGGGGTCATGTTTTTTCTTTTCCCCTGCAATATCTTTGCTCATAAGGCTGGCATTTATTTTTGAAGAATCAAAAATAAAATATTATTTGTTATGACAGGAATCTATGTCTTGTTTTTTTTCTCTGCCTTTTACAAGCAAGCTTGTCGGGGTGTTGAAACTCCCCAGAACTTAACATAACAACTCGTCATAATAATTAAAAACAGGTGATCTGCCAGGGAAATTTCCGTAAATCATTGGTTATCTGA
>CAYLJE010000055.1:0-15274 GCA_964383915.1 uncultured Rikenellaceae bacterium | reverse complement strand
AAGCTTCTCGAAAAAGTCAAAATACCTATTACGTAAAAAAAGAAAAGTTAGGGTTTAAGAAAATGATCGTCCGGAATTTCAACCATGACGGTCTGCCGGACGTTACTTATTTCCCCTCACGAATAGTCTCACTGATAATGGCCCTTTGAAAATCTTTGGTTGTGACCTTCCTTGTATTATATTTTTTCAGATATTCCTGATGTTCACGATCGGTAGGATAGACTTCATCAGAACCATATGGATAATGCGTCATGGCATGAAAGGGGAGGGGGTCAACCGTTTTACCGGTCGCTGTATTCAGATCGGCATCTTTTACCCATCCTATACTATGGATCAGAAAATCCCGTTTCCAGCCATGAGGTAGTGCCGGTAAGCTGTCGGCGTCAAAAGCTATGCTGGTCTCATCTCCTGCATCCTTGATAATATATTTGTCATCGGCTGCTAACAAAAGTGGCAATACATCTCCATAACGGGTGTAATTACCCAACTGATCTCTCCATTTCTGACCTGTGGTGACCTGACTATAATCGAACCATTGGGGTCCGTATCTGCCTCCTTTTCTAAAAGTACGCGAGAAACCTCTGTAATGCAGGTTTGCTGAACAAGGGTTTAGTATCTTTGTATGAACAGGGGCTGATGTATTGTCATTGGTGTAGAAAATATAGTCCCAATAGATCTCCATGTTTGTCCGTATGCGCAACTGCACATCGGAAAAAGAGGGAACCTTGCCGGTCAGGTCGGCAACAATGGTTTTGTCTTTTCCCATAGGAAAACTAAGATTGTCAACGATGGTTACCCATTTCCCTTTTTTGTTCATAACCTGAAGATAGGGAGAAATCAATTTGATCTTACCGGATTGTGCGATGGCGGCATTGATGCTGGCATCAGACGGGAAGATCCATCCGTTTAAATAAAGGGTTAGATTTTTTGTCCTGTCGATTTTACCAAGATGCAGGTACAGATCAGACATTTTTGTGATACCCTGGTATTGAGAGGGATCCATGGTGGAGGTATATTTGTTGTCTTTCTTCAAAATAAGGGGAAGAAGATTGTCTCCGCTCTTATCGCTTACAGCTAACGGAAAGTATTTCTTTCTCACCTGATAAAGCTTATAACCCGGGGTAGGTGATGGTATGAAACGTTCGTCTACATATACATCAACAGAGTCGGGATGATCAATGGTGATGAGCTGTACCTGATCAAAATAAATAGCTTCCCACAGCTCGTCGGTTACCTGGATCTTGTATTTATTATGCTGCGGTTTTAACAACTCCCCGGGTATCTTGATGTAATCAACAGAAAGTGCTGAACTGGCATATCTTGTGGCTTTATCCTCCCCCATAATGCCCAGCGGCATGCCCAGGGCGCTTCTCCACATAATGTCCTTAACAAACACATATTTGTTGCCATTCCAGGTATAGAGAAAAGGGCAGGACCCTTTGAGCTGTTGTTGTTCTATCAAATCCTGATCGGTATGCGGGAAAAAGATATTCTGGGGTACCCCATTGGTCCATAAAATACGGATAACATCGGCTTTGGTCTGTGAACCCAGGCCGAAAAGAATATTCGGTTTGGTTACAACGGTCGATTGATACAGATTGCCGGCTCTAACTTCAACCTTGGCTCCGATACCGTAATAGTTGTTTTTCCCGCTGCCGGTGCGCAAGCCGACAAGTTTCATCTTAAGATAGTGAAGGTTATTTCCTCCGTCATTACGTAACAGCCTGACTTTTCCGTTCAGTCCTGCAATGGCAACATCCATATCTCCGTCCTCATTGTAATCGAAGGTTATGATCTCCCGGCCGGATGTTACATCTTCCGGCAGGATATTTTCTGTAATAAAGAATTTTCCTTTTGAATCATTATGAAAAAGAAACACACCCTTATCTTCAGCATTTTCGGATGTGCCTACCACCAGCAGATCCAAAAAACCATCGTTATCGAAATCAAAAAAAGAAGCATCATAAGCCTGCACGTTGTGAAGTGCCTTTGTAATATCCTTAGATCTTTCATCAAGGGTAAAAGTGCCATCCCCTTTGTTCCGGTATAGTTTGCATTGTCCTGCTTTGGTCGAGGTTATAAATAAATCTAAAAACCCATCATTATTATAATCTCCTGCGGTAACAGAACTTGAGCCTCCTTCACTTTTCAGACCGCTTTTTTCTGTTACATTTTTGAATATACCTTGTCGTTGGTTGAAAAAAAGAATATTAGATGCATTTTCATTTACAACAAACAGGTCAATATCCCCATCATCGTCAAAATCTCCAAAGGCAGCATCCAGACTGCGTGCATCTCCTCCGCCCAGATTGGATTCTTTGGTACGGTCAACGAATGTCCCGTCGGCATTATTGCGATAAAGTATGTTTGAATGAGGCCTTACAATATACAGATCAAGATCTCCATCATGATCATAGTCGAAAAACAAAGCCTTGTTTCCGTTTTCCGGATCTCCAACTCCAGCTGTGCCGGTAACATCCGTAAATGAACCTTTCCCTGTGTTTTGGTAGAGGATATTAGTTCCTTCTTTTACAATATAGAGGTCAAGATAACCGTCATTATTGTAGTCATCAAATTTGGCAGCGAATTCTTTTCCCTGATGAGTAATACCTGCCTCTGCTGAGACGTCATGGAATTTCCCCCATTCATTATTTAGCAGGTAATGTTTGTATGTCTGCGAGACAGGATCAAAGAGGCCTATATAAAGGTCCATATCTCCGTTTCCGTCATAATCACTTGCAGCAAGAGGAGTGGGATGATACACCTCCTCCTTGTTTTTTCCTTGGGCTGTGTCTGTTTTTTGAAGATCAGCCCAGGCAGAGGCTGTTATATCGGTAAAGTGAATGGCTGCAAGCACGCTTTTCCAGTCCATGTTTTGGCTCACACTTTTATTTTTATCGAAGGTAATAACCGGTGCGCCTATAAAACCCTGTGGCCCTTTCAATTTTAAAATACCGGCTTGATACATAGGGGTTATTTTCAGATAATTATGGAAAATCATAAAGGATATGGCAGCTTCTTTGATTTTATTCTGCCGGAGGGCCAGGAGGGTTTTTTTGTAGTAAGGCATGGATTCTTTTGGGAATTCGGGAAATATTTTTCGCAGTTGTTCCAGCTGGGCCAAGGCATGATCAGACTGATTGGTTTTGATGAGTATATCTATCAGGTTCAGCCGGGGAACAATGTTTGCAGGAGCTATCTCAACCAGTTTTTGCGTATATTGATAACGTTTATGTAAGGATTTCGGATCTGTTGAGGTAGAGTACAACTCTGCGAGTGTATATAGTGATTTCATGTGATTCGGCGAATAACCCAGTGATTTTTCCAGCGTGGCAATGGCTTTTTCCCGTTGATTGCTCAACTCATAAACTTTTGCCAGTATAAGCAGGACATCCGGATTTTTAGGGCTCATCTCAACTGCCTTCTTGAGCCATTTTTCCGCCTCCTGGTACTTCCCCATTCTTAAAAAAACCAATCCCAGGTTTGCATAACCCGACACTTCTTTGGGATTCAGCTTAATTAGTTTTAAGAATTGTTGCTCGGCTTTATCCAATTGATTCTCCTCAAGGTAGGCAAGCCCGAGTGTTTTGGTAGAGCTAATTTCTTCTATGGTGGCTTCTTCCTTATTTTTTTGCTGATGACATCCGGAGAAAAAGAATGCGGATAGTAAAGAGATCAAAAGAAAGATATGCTTAAATTTCATTTTAATTATGTATTAAGAACTAAAAAATATTTAAAAATGAGGCACACACAATGGTTTTCCACAAGATACCACAAGATACAAAAAAATAAATCTATTGATGCTCTTCTAAGGGCAATGGAATTCCGTTTTTCAGGATCATTAAACCGACCTTACCGGCCCGGTTTCCCTTTTCATCAAACCGGATTTCTCCTGTGATCCCTGGATGTTTTATTTTTGATAAGGCATCAATAATCCTGTCACGATCGGGACCAGCCTTTTTAACCGCTTCGATGATAACATTTATACCGTCATAAGCAAATGCAGCAATAGGCCCTGGTTGATAATTATACACTTTTTGAAACTCTTTTTGAAAAGCCAATCCTTTTTTTGTAAACCACTGGTCAGAAGATATGATGACAACATTTTCAAGTATATTCCAATCATGGCTCAATGCTTTTTGTTCATCCAAAAGGGATAAGGATCCGAATACCGGCTGATTAATGTTATGCTGTCGTAGCAAAGGAATAATATCTGATGCCAAAGGAGGTTTTCCGAATAAAATAATAGCTTCAATACCTGTTTTTTCAATATCCCTCAACGTATTGCCAAAATTTTGATCGGACAATTTATACACATACTGTTTGGGCGTTGGAATCTTCATGGTTTTAGCAATCTTCATGAAAGTGCTTACACCCTGGTTGGAATTGTAGTCTGAGGTATTGATGATGGCTACGTTGTTTAATTTTCTTTTAGTATAAATCTCATGGATTAAAGAAATTGCCTGTTGCCTGTCATCTGGTATACAACGAAAAAACCATGGAACAAAAGCATAGGACAGCGTCATGTCGGTTGCCCAGGTGGATAAAAAAGCAACCTTGGTTTTGGTTGCTACCTGTTCAGCAAGGTGAGCATTCCTTCCATCCAGCGACCCCATGATGGCCAGAACATGATCTTTGAAGATCAGATTTACTGATTCAATAGAGCCTGTTCCCCAGAGACCTTCAGTGGATCGAACGATCAGATGAAAAGGATGTCCTGAATATCCACCTTTTTCATTGGCTTCCCTGACAGCTAGCTCAGCTCCGTGTTTTGCTGCCATAGCTCCTTTATAAGGAATTAGCAGTCCAATATTCAGAGAATCTTTTTTTATTCCATTAATTCCTTTAGCAGGTTTTGAAAAAAAAGAATCCGGGATTTGAATGACAAAAGAGGTTGATCCTGCTAAAACAACTATCAAAATACTTACCAGGGAAAATAATTTAGAAGGCTTCATGCTGATTTTATAAATCTGTTAAGCCAATAGAAAATTTTATGATAAAAGGTATCAGGCGGGCAATGACTTGTAATGATATATCTTTTTTCCTACAGCATGAGCAATTGTTTCCATATCTCTAACCAGTTGTGTGAACTCTTCAGGATAGAGGGACTGAGGTCCATCGCTTAAGGCCTCCTCCGGGTTATTGTGAACTTCAACCATAACTCCATCGACTCCTACAACAATGGCCGCTTTTGCCATGGCCGGAACCAGCCACCTGTGGCCTGTTCCGTGACTGGGATCTACTATTACCGGGAGATGTGTTCGTTTTTTCAGGACAGGGACTGCACTTAAATCAAGTGTGTTTCTGGTGGAGGTTTCGAAAGTACGAATACCCCGTTCACACAGGATAACCTCGTCATTACCTTCTTTGAGGATATATTCCGCAGCGAGAAGATATTCATCCACGGTTGCCATCATTCCCCGTTTAAATAAAACGGGCTTTCTGCACTTCCCGGCTTCTTTTAACAGCGGAAAATTATGCATATTCCGTGAACCAATCTGTATGATATCGGTATATTCACAAACCATCTCCATGTCGCGGGTATCCATTACCTCTGTCACAACAGGCAGGCCGGTTAGCTCTCTGGCTTCTCTCAGGTACTTGAGTCCCTCTTCTCCCAGGCCCTGAAAACTATAGGGAGAAGTTCTTGGTTTAAAGGCGCCACCCCGTAACATATTTGCTCCTGCGGCATGCACCTTTTTTGCAGTCTCCAGTAACTGTGTCCTGTTTTCAACAGCACATGGACCGGCAATGATAACGATCTCACCGGCACCAATTTTTATACCATTAATATTTATAATGGTATCTGCACCGTTTGTCTGACGATTGACCAGGTTTGAAGAAGCATCCCTGGAATGATCATTATTATCGCTTTTTTCTGTTCCCATGATTTAGTTCTAATTCAAGGTACTAAATTATCAATTTTTCACTTAACTCCCAAAGTATCCAGTGGAGACGGGAAAAAATTATATTTCCCATTCCATACTTCAGTCATCCAAATAGATCCTACATCATTCCATGCATCATCGAAGATGATCTTACCGGTAACGCCCTGATACCCCTGAAAAGTTTTAAGATCAGTTAACACATCACGAATAAGATAGCGGTTAAGACCGGCTTTCCGTATGGCTGCAATAATAATATTCATGCCATCATAGGCATGGGCAGCAAAGACATCGGGTTCCATACCAAACCTTTCGTAGTAATGCTTTTGAAAAGCTTTCAGTTTCGGATCATTCAGTGTGGGGTTATACTGGCAAGTAGTCACGATGCCTTCGGCATTTTTTCCGGCAATTTTCAAAAGAACAGGAGACATGGCCCGGTCAGAAGCAAAAATAGGAAGGGCAATCCCTTTTTCCCGTATCTGGTTAATGATCATCGCGGTTTCTTCGGCATTACCCCAGAGCAGAACAGCATCGGCAGATGCATCCTGTACGCGTTGTATTTGTTTGGAAAAAATGGTGTCTCCTTCCCTGTAACGTATTTCCAGGACGAGAGGATGTTCCAGCCGCCGGGCTGCCTCCCTGAATTCTTTGATGCCAACCCGGCCATACCGATTGTCTACCCGTATGACAGCTACACGTTTTAACCCTTTTATTTTGTAAATGTACTCTGCCAGTGCATAACAACTTTGCCGGTCATCCGAGATAACGTGAATGAGCCATGGTATACGCGTTTCGCAAAGGGTGGGATCGGGATCACCGGAATTTACCATAGGAATTTCCATCTTCAATGTTGCTCGTAAGGCAACATGTGTATTGATATCATCAATGGAGCCGAGGAAGACCCATACATGTTCGTCATACATCTGTACCACTTTATTGGCAGCAGCACCCCACAGTCCATAATCATTATGCACCATTAACTTAAAGGGAATCCCTTTGTAACCGCCGTTTTTATTGGCTTCTTCAATAGCAAGAATACATCCGTTAAGCATTTGTTTCCCCTGCGGGACAAGTGCCGTACTGTCCAGCGGTCCTAAAAAACCGATCCGGACTTCTTTCAGCCCTGTTGGTTCCGGTTTTTCTCTTCCGTAACCGGTAAAGGGCTGTGGTGTGTCAAAAAAGTTAACATACGCTTTCTCAAATCTCCCGTAAGGTATGAGATCGTCAGGCGTATTTCCGTAATTTCTCTTCTTTCCCTGGCCGGATACCTGAATCACAGAAAGTCCAAGGAAAAGAGAGAAAACCCAAAAATAAAAGAAATGCTTTTTCATGACCTTTAATATTTACAAATAGCAATGGCCTCAATTTCTACCAGTAAGGTCTCCCAGCAAAGTCTTGCCTGTATGCCGGTGCTTGCAGGCAGAGGATCAAGTTCCAACCATTGAAAAAATGTTGTTCTTATTTTGTTAAAATCAGCATAATCACGTTCTATATCTCTCAGATAGTTGGTTGTTCTCACCACATCGTGCCAGCTCATACCTTCCGCTTTCAATAAATTTGTTATATTTCGATATGTACGCCAGAGTTGAGCTTTAAAGTCTCCAATATGTTCGGTTTTTCCCCGGTCATTCACACTGGCTGTTCCTGATATAAGTAAAACTTTATAATCACCAAAATCAAAGCGTAAAGCTCTTGAAAAAGAGGATGGTTTCAGGTAATTATAAGCTTCATTAAGTACTTCAGGTGCATGAACGGAATGTTTTTCCATGGGGGGCCTGTTCTTATGAACAGAAGGATAAATACTTTCTTTTATCTGGCTTGTTTCATCTAAAATGCCAAGTTTAATCATTTCTTCCTTTTCGCCATCTGACAGATTTTTAAGATCAATAAGTATTTGTTTTGTGTCAATCATTTTAGGTTAATTTAGGGTACAACAAAGTTATATAAAAATTATATTTATTATTCAAAAAAATTATTTAATTCTTTCGCCCCGGCTTACGCCATGTGAAGTAGCAACCCATATTTCCTTTTCATTGGCGTCCACCCCGATCACAAAATTATGAGAGATAGAAGTAGGTACGGAAAATACCTTGGTTTTTACGCCATCTTTTAGCTTTGGCCCGTTGGTGATCAAAACCTTTCCGCCGGCACTGTTATCATTCCTTTGGTAGGATACCCATGTTTTTCCATTAAATGTGCTGAGACCCTTGTCGGTGCAAAAATAAACCACCGGACCCACAGCCCTGTCAAAATTATTGAAATTACTGAGCAGTCCCGAGTCATGATCAAAATAGGTATTCCAGTGAGCCCCGTCATAACGGTTTACCCCAAAGTAAGTGGCTACCCAAAGAATTCCATCTCCATAAGATACACCGGTGGTAATATCATGGACCACCCCGTCATCGGGGAAGACATCCAGTTCCATCTGCTCGTCCGGGTCCACATAATCTCTGAATTTTTTTGTTTTTGTATTATATTCAATGACTCCGCCTCCCCAGGCGGCAATCCAGATTTTCCCTTCGCCGGCACATACCCCGTAGGTCCAGGGTTCATGCATAGGAGCATTTCTCTCTTCATAAATTTCCCATTGATCGGTGTAAGTATCATAGTGTCCTGCCCCGCCACCGGTGGCTACCCATACATCCTTGCCGTCACAGATCACAGAATAAATCACATCGTTGGGCATGCCACTGTTTAATTGTGTATAGGTATAGAAACTTCCTCCTGACCAGCGGGTTAATCCACCCAACGTACCTAACCAGACATCCCCGGTCAGTTTACTAACATCAATGGCCAAAATAACGTTGTGCCCCAGTCCATCCTTTACGGTATAGTTTTTCCATTTTCCGTTTTCATAAACGGCCAGGCCACCACTGGTCCCTACCAACACCCTGTCCCCGTCAATGCGAGCACAATAAGCCTTGTTGGCAGGCAAACCATCTTTGGTGGTAAAAGATTTCCAGTTCCCATAAACGGGCATACCTGCAGCTTCCTTTAACAGGTCTTGTTTGTTTGTAAATGCAAAGGATCCCGACAGGTTCTTTCCGTTTTTGTTACTTGTTTTTAACGGAGCAAACCCGGTAAACCATAAAATCGTACTTACCAGCATAAGCAGAGTAACCAACTTTTTTTTCTTTGTCGTTCTTCTTTTTATGGGTTTCATAATATTGAAAAATTTAATGATGATCTTGTTTAGGCAGGACAGAAGGATGATTGACTTCTACCTTTTTTAATAAGTCTTTATATTTTTCCGAATAATCTATTGTATAATAACGGGAATCTCTTATCGACTTGAGGTACTCTACAAGATCATTGAGCTGGTCTTTGGTCATGTCGCCGACGATCCCGTGTCTGTCTTCGCTCCCATACTTTGTCCATATCTCTTCCATGGTGGCTGCACGTCCGTCATGCAGATAAGGGGACCCCAGGTACAAGTCAATTAAATCGGGGGTGTCGAAAGGGATTGAGTCATCCGTTTCAGACAGAGTCCCGACATCGTGTAGCCTACGATCAGTAAAATATGGTGGTGGATGACAAACATAACAGCGGTCGTTGTAAGGGATCTCTTTTCCGTAGTTGGTATGGGTACGGAAAAAGATTTTTTCTCCTCTTTTCTGTGCCGGAGTTAGCTCTCCGGTGGGGTTGTACATTAAATTCGGGGGATTTTTAATTCCGGTCATAATATAAGATACTAACGCATCCAGATCGTCATAGTTAAACGGTTCGGTACGTGTCAGGTAGGTGGAGAAACGATACCCATCCTGCTTATATACACTTTGATTATGGGCATTCCATTTGTAGGGAGAAGTTTTCCCGATGTCAAATAAAGACATGGTATTGGTTACGTTTCTTCCCATGCCCACACCGGCCATATTGTAGATCAACCCATCTTCGTTCGCATCAGGGTGGCAGGTATAACATCCGTATTGATTTTGGAAAGTTCCGCCTGAGTTGTTAAAAATACGCCGGCCTCGACGGGCTACCGTGATTTTTTTCGGGCCGCCGAGATCAATCTGGCGCTTAAGCGACAAGGTTTCGGTATTGATGACAGCTACCTTATCGTCCAGTCTTTCCGACACATAGATGGTTTTTCCATCAGGAGAGATCACCATCCCTTTCGGGTTGGCCCCTACCGGGATTCTGGCGATAACATATTTACTGCTGATACCCCGGTGATTGGCATAGGTTTTCAGTTCTTCCGGCGTAGATTCTGCAATCAGTTTACGTACTTTATCGAGGTCAATAACCTGGATTTTGTCCACGCCTGAACTTGAAATAAAAGCCTTTTTCCCATCGGGGGTAATAACCACATCGAAAGGATCAGAGTAGTAAGCGTTGGGTTCATCCGTTAACAGTTCAATAACCCTGCCATCCTTACCCGGCTCAATAATGCCAAAGCCATGGGTCATCATAAACCCTTCCTCGACCTGGATGGAAGGAATCAGATTCTTGGGTCGGATAAGCGTTACAATTGCCAGATTTCCTGTTGGCGTAAAGGCGACATTTTCCATGATGTAGGCATCCCTGACCATTTTTCTTTCCTGAACCCTTTGTGTGACAGTATTCAGCTCAGTAAGTTCTACACTTACCGGCGTGCGATACGGATGGGGTAAGACCCGTCTGCTGGTAACATATACCAGCTTCCCGTCAGGGGATAGAGCTGCCCCGGCCGGGTTGTTCCCTGCGATCAGCCTTTTTTTCTCCTGTCCGCTAATAAGATCAATGACAGAAATTTTGTTTGCATAGGAATCCACTACATATAAAGTTTTTTCATCTTTACTTAGCACCATCCCTGCAGGCCCGTTTCCGGTGGATAAGGTGTCTGTAACCTTGTGGGTTGTAAGATCAATTTTGTACACATTGTCTGCCCATTGATTGCTGACGAAAGCACTTTTCCCGTCATGTGTAACGACTACCGTATGAGGCCGTTTTCCTACCGGGATTTTATGAGTTACCCGGCCTGTCTGATTATCTACCACCAATAACATATTGCTTTCCCGGGCCACAACATACAGCTTACTTCCGTCAGGTGAAAGGGCAAGATTATATGGAGACAGATAAGTCTTGTTTACAGCTTTGTAGATCAAACCTTTATTTGGCATATGCAGATGGCAGCGTGTACATGTCAGCGGATGATCCGTCGTTGCAGTAATATAGTTAACATGCTTTCGGGCCAGTTTATGGACAGGAATCAGAAGAAATCCCAACAGGGCCAAAACGACAACTATTAATAATATGATTTTTTTTGTTTTCATCATTTCATGTTGCTTACTTTGAACGTCTCTGCTTTGACTTTTGATTTTGTGGTATCAACAGGAATGATTACCGGCCAGGTATTAATAGCCAGTGGTACGATATTTTGGGGCGACAGTTCCGGATATTCATGACAACCGGCACATCCACGTCTTTCAAAAGGACGTAGCCATAACCAGTCAGAGGGTCCCTGAACTACATGCCGGTTCTGATCGAGGGTTTGGATGCGGAACGGCATATCGGCAGGAATCTTCAGAAAAAATGACCCGTCTTTCTCAACTGGTACGACTCCCAGGCTATGATCCATCCCCAGCACTTCAATCTGCGATGCTTTTATGGAGCCTGCTATAGAATCGGCTGTCAAATAAATATTCTGGGACATCAGTAAGCCGGTTGGGTAAGAAAGCATCAGTTCATTGGGTAAGTTACGGGGCCTCTCATAAGGTTGTAACAGAACAGGATCCAGAAAATGGAAATGATCATCGTTGAGCAGGGCTTTGCCAGGGCTCTTGTCTGGTGAGGAAAAAGTAAATAAACCGATGTGCCGGTCTCCAGGCTTGCGATAGCTGACAAAATATGTGCTGTCATCGGTGGGAAGAACCGTATAGAAGTCTCCGGGTATGTTGGCTGTGTAATTAACTCGTGAATGAAGAGGACGATTATAGCGTATCCTGATTATGTCCTCTTTCCCCGGATTCCCGGCGTTTCTTTCCGTGAACCAGATCATTCCGTCAGTAGTCTCATGAACCTGAGTTCCAGGTAAGGTTCCTGATGCTCCGCTGTAAAATAACTCTATTTTTGTACCGTTCGGTCGTATAGCAAGATATTTTACCGCCCCCGTGTCGGGATAAACCTGTTTACTGCGTATCAGGATCCTGCCATCCTTAAGAATAGTGGCAATAAGGTCTTCGTGGGGATGAAAAGTGATCTGTTGAAGGTTTGTCCCGTCGAGATTCATGGTGAATAGGGTCAGGAATGTTCCCGTCCCGGTATCCTGCATTGCCCGGGTGAAAGCAAGGTGGTTCCCGGGGAGATAAAATGGGGTGTAACATGATTCCTTGCAGTGGGTTACCTGCCTGGTGGTTTTCTTTTTCAGGTTCATTTCCCATACCTGCCAGGGATCGTTTTTCTCTTTCTGTCCGGAAAAAAGGATGTGGGTTGCATCGTAAGAGACCTGTGGCGAGCAGGCTGAGAAAAAATCCGAAGTGAGGAGCTCTGTCTGCTTCCTGTTACCCCCTGTGCGGATCATTACCAGGCTAGCGCCGGACCAGGCCGGAACGGCTTGCTCCGGATGTAAATTACCAGCAGGTACACGGGTGACAAGAATCCTCTTATGAACAGGGTCTTTTGTGCAGGATAATAAATAGATTCCTGCAAACCAGAACAATATCAGGTAAACGATAATGTGAAATGATTTTCTGAGATTCATGGAGTTTTTGCTTCTGATTCCTTAATGGTAAATGTTTGGTTTGCTTTTACATGCTCCAGTCTCTGGGTTTTTCCGGAAGGCCAGATTATATCAATGGTATCTATAGTCGTATTTTGGCCCAGCCCAAAATGGACCCGGGGATCATTGGTGGAAAGATATCCGCCGGAACTAATTTTCTGGGCATACTGTTTTTTCCCACCGGCACTGATGGATATTCGTGTACCTACCCCGTCCCTGTTACTGGTATCCCCAATAAGCAGCAGGGAGATCCAATGGTTTTCATTGCCTGTATTGTTGCGAAGCAACACCCCTGGTTCTTCAAGATTAACAATATAGACATCAATATCACCATCATTATCATAATCTCCGAAACAGGCGCCACGGCCAACATGTTCTTCCTGAAAATAAGCACCACGGTCTGTGGAAACATCCTTGAATTTGCCGTTTCCCTGATTTTCAAAAAGCTGATCTTCCTGTCCGTACAAATGTTTCAACTCACCATTCACTTTAAAGAGATCAAGGTCCCCGTCATTGTCATAATCCAGAAATGATGACCCCCATCCTACAAACTGTCCGCAGGCAGCCGCAATACCTGCTTTATAGGACATTTCACTGAAAACACCGCTTCCATGATTCTCATGCAATGAGCAATAGACATTATCCGAAACAAACAGGTCGATTAATCCGTCGTTGTTATAGTCTCCGAAGGCAACCGACATGCTGATGGTTGCTTCGCCCACCTGGTTAAAAGCAACACCGGAGGAAATACCTCTGTCTTCAAACCCTTTTCCCTGATTGTTATGGTAGAGATAATTTACCATATGATCATTGGAAACATAAATATCCACCCATCCGTCATTGTCATAATCTGCGGCTCCCACTCCCATGGCACGACCCTCTTTGTTGTATACATTCATTTTTTTTGTCACATCCGTGAAAGTCCCGTTTCCGTTGTTGTGGTAAAGAACATCGGGTGTGCCGTCATAAGCCATAGGACCGGGGAAGCCGTCGGGGGCATAGTAATAGTTATACTTCGGATCAAAGGTGATATAATTGCCTACATATAAATCAAGATAACCGTCTTTGTCATAGTCCAGCCAAACCGCTCCCACACTGCATTCATTTCCCTGAATACCTGCACGCTTCGATACGTCCGTAAAGGTTCCGTTCCCGTTGTTTTTCAGCAGAACGTTAGGTCCGAAATTGCTGATATAAATATCAGGATATCCGTTGTTGTCAAAATCGCCTACCGTGACCCCCATGCCATATCCCCGGTCTCCGGTTCTGGTTTTTTTTGTAACATCCTGAAAAGTTCCGTTATGAAGATTACGAAACAAACGATTCTCTGTATTCTTTACATCCGGATGTTCCTTGTTGCGGCTGAGGATTTTATTATAATTTCCATTGGTGACGTAAAGATCCAGGTAGCCATCCTGGTCGTAATCCAAAAATGCTGCGCCTCCTCCGTCCGATTCGACAAGATTGCTTAAATGTTCGTCCCCAATGGTTCGGACAAAATTGATTCCTGAAGATTTGGTTATATTCTGAAAATAATCGCCGTTGGAAGGAGGAAGAACGGCTTTCGCCGCTTTTTCCGGGGTCGCGGAAGGTTTGTTCCCGGAATGACAAGACCCCAGAATGAAAGAAAAAACGGCCAGTAGTAGAATAGGTACTGTGTTTATAATTAGATATTTACGAGTGAATTTCTTTCTCATACCTGATTATATTAGAAGATCGTCAATTGAGCATTTACAGATTACAAAAATAAAAAATATTACTAAATACAATATTGTATTACGATTTTTTTATGAACATATGCTTATAATTATTTTACATGTACAAAATAGGGTCTTTTTATTATTTTATACTTAATATTTGCTATTCAAGCAGTACAGGAACAATGGACCGGGGGCATTACGGTCTGAAGTAAATTCATCCGGTTTAATCGTTCTTTTCGGGGTTGCAGACATTTTTTACAGGAAGAAAAGGAATCAATATCCCACAGATCCGCCAGTACGATCCCTTTTTTTAAGTGGATCCCGTATTCCAGGACTTTTTCCAGTGACTGAATATCCGGAGGCTCGAAATAGTTTTGTTTTTCGAGGTACTCCATGGCTCCGTTCCCGGACCGGACCGGAATTACGATGCAGGTTTCAATGCCGGTACGGAACGCATAATCCATGGATTTATTGGCCCAGCATATACCTTCTTCTTCGGTCATAAACGGGGGGCGGAGCAGGATAAAAGCGCGGGTTCCGATTCCGTGGGAACTGAGAAAACTTACCGATTGTTCAAAATCAGCCAGAGTCATTTTTTTGTTCAGGCGGGGTAAAACTTCCGGATGGACGGTTTCCAGTCCAATGGCAACCTGTAATGCTCCTTTTATCAGCTTACTGAAAGACAGAGTCTTGTGGTTGATAAAAGCAGGATGACTCTCAACGATCACGGTTTCAAACGGTTCTAAAATTGTGGCTATCTTTTCGTAGTCTTCAGGCGGGATGGCCCGCGGATCGAAAAAGCTTCCGCTGTTGTATAATTTGATATGCCTGGCAGGAGGCAATTGGCTGAGGGCATATTCAATCTGGGTGGGAATGGCGCCCGGCGGCACAGGGTGGTCTGTGGTGTTTTTCCACAGGTCGCACATCAGACAACTGAAAGGACACTCACGATTGGTAAGGAAAACCGTAGCAACCTCTTCAATGTTCCC
>CAYLJE010000054.1:8897-15373 GCA_964383915.1 uncultured Rikenellaceae bacterium | reverse complement strand
AACTCGAACATTCTGAATCAAACACTGACTTTATGGACGGACACTATTTAGTGACATATTAAAAGGAGTTGGTCGTAATCCTAAAAGAGATGGAAAAAAGAAATGTTCTTTTTCTCTCCTGCCCTGATCATAATTATTTCAGTCATTTCAACCTTGCAGCACAAGGCAGGTAGTTAAATCAAATCACGCGGTTTATGATAATATTTGTGCATCTATTTTTAAACTAATAGTCAAAGATCATGCCTTCTACCGTCATTTCCTGGACACTATATATTCCCTTCCTACTGGTAGTCTGTTTGTACCCCGATTTTACTGACATATTTTTCGATTTGTTCTATTTTAGTTAACATAATATTTCCACTGCCATGTTTCATTGTTGTAACTTTGGCATTCTTGCTATAATCTCCGGAACTGGAAAAAAACAGCGTATTTCTGGCGATAAAAAATGACATTATAATATCAAACCATATTGTATAGATGAGAATTCACTATCTTTGCGCATCTTTAAAAAAAAGATAACAAATATTATGATTAAGATAACTTTTCCTGACGGACATGCACAGGAGTTTCAGCAAGGGATTACGGGTCTGGAGATCGCCCTGGGCATTCATCCGGCACTGGCCAAAAAAGCCCTTTCGATCACGGTAAACAAGGAAACGAGGGATATTACCCGGCCCATTACAGAGGATGCGGAAATACGTATCAACACCTGGGATGATGAGGAAGGGAAACATACTTTCTGGCATTCTTCCGCCCACCTGATGGCTGAAGCACTGGAGGCACTCTATCCCGGCATCAAATTCGGGATCGGGCCGGCCATTGATCATGGTTTTTACTACGATGTTGATCCGGGAGACGGGGTTGTCATCGCCGAAACAGACCTGCCCCGTATCGAACAAAAAATGAAAGAACTGGCCCGTCAGAAAAATACCTATACCAGGAAAGTGGTCACCAAAGCAGAAGCGCTGGAATATTTCAAAAAGAAAGGGGATGAATATAAGACAGAACTGATCACTGATCTGGAAGACCAGGAAATCACTTTTTACACGCAGGGTCATTTTACGGATCTGTGCCGCGGTCCTCATCTGCCCACTACGGAACCTATTAAAGCCATCAAGTTACTGAGTATCGCCGGCGCATACTGGCGCGGGGATGAAAAACGCAAACAACTGACCCGGATCTACGGGATCACTTTCCCAAAGCAGTCCATGCTGGAAGAGTATCTTGCCTGGCTGGAGGAAGCCAGGAAAAGAGATCATCGCCGCATAGGAAAAGAACTGGAACTCTTCACTTTCAGTCAGCGGGTAGGCCAGGGCTTGCCGTTGTGGCTACCAAAAGGAGCACAGTTAAGGGAAAGACTGGAGAACTTTCTGAAAAAAGTCCAGAAAGATTACGGGTACCTGCCGGTCATCACTCCTCATATCGGACTGAAAGAATTATATGTGACTTCCGGTCATTATGAAAAATACGGAAAAGATTCTTTTCAACCCATCAAAACACCTACAGAAGGGGAAGAATTTCTTCTGAAACCGATGAACTGTCCGCATCATTGTGAGATATACAGGGCCAAACCCCATACTTACAAAGAGCTTCCCATCCGGTATGCCGAGTTTGGGACCGTGTACCGTTACGAACAAAGCGGAGAACTGCACGGTCTGACACGTGTAAGAGGGTTTACACAGGATGACGCACATATTTTCTGCCGTCCCGACCAGTTGAAAGAAGAATTCATCAAAGTTATTGACATCGTATTCCTTATCTTTAATAAACTCCATTTCAACAACTTCACTGCCCAGATATCTTTGCGGGATCCTGATGACAAAGGAAAATACATCGGTAGTGATGAAAACTGGGAAAAGTCAGAAAAGGCCATTATCGAAGCCTGTGAGGAAAAAGGACTCAAGACCACCATTGTCAAAGGAGAGGCAGCTTTCTACGGGCCCAAGCTGGATTTTATGGTAAAAGACGCTTTAGACAGGGAATGGCAACTCGGCACCATACAAGTAGATTATAATCTGCCCGAACGCTTTGATCTTGAATACATCGGCGCTGATGACAAAAGACACCGACCGGTAATGATCCACCGGGCTCCTTTTGGATCTATGGAACGGTTTGTGGCCCTATTGATAGAACATACCGCCGGAAAATTCCCGCTCTGGCTGGCTCCCGATCAGGTTATCATCCTGCCCATCAGTGAAAAATTTAATGATTATGCAAAAAAAGTTTTAAATTTTCTAAATAATTCCGATATTCGCACTCTGGTTGATGAACGAAGTGAAAAGATAGGTAAAAAAATCAGGGACAGTGAGTTAAAGAAGATTCCCTACTTGCTGATTGTAGGAGAAAAAGAGGCAACAAGTGAAACAGTTGCTGTCCGTAAGCAGGGAAAAGGGAATATCGGGAGTATGAAAATAGAGGATTTCGTCCATTTTCTGGAAGAAAAACTGGAAAAAGAAAACGAATAAAAAAACCGGAGGATAAAACAATAGTTCACTACAGAAACAAAAACAGAAAAATTGAACCGAGGTATCGGATCAACGAAAAGATCAGGGCCAATACAGTACGTCTGGTAGGTGACAATGTGGAAACGGGGGTGTTTCCCCTGCAAGAAGCGTTGCAAATAGCAGACAAACAGGAACTGGATCTGGTAGAGATTTCTCCCAAGGCAGATCCACCGGTATGTAAAGTCATTGATTATCAAAAGTTTCTTTATCAACAAAAAAAGAAACAAAAGGAAATCAAAGCTAAAACATACAAGATTATTGTCAAAGAAATCCGTTTCGGCCCGAATACAGATGAACATGACTATAATTTCAAGCTAAAGCATGCAGAGAGGTTTCTGCAGGATGGGGCCAAAGTAAAAGCGTACGTGTTTTTTAAAGGAAGAACTATTTTGTTCAAAGAAAAAGGAGAGATTTTGCTGCTAAGGCTGGCCCAGGACCTGGAAGAAATGGCCAAAGTGGAACAATTACCCAAACTGGAAGGAAAAAGAATGATTATGATCCTTACGCCCAAATTAAAGAAGAAATAAACGATTGTATTGATAAACTAAAACCTATAGGAGCATGCCAAAGATGAAAACAAATCCGGGAGCCAAGAAAAGATTCACACTCACCGGAACAGGGAAGATCAAAAGAAAACACGCTTTCAAGAGTCATATCCTGACCAAAAAGGAAACCAAAAGGAAAAGGAATCTGACTTATTTCACGACGGTTCACAAAGCCGACCTGAACAATGTCAAGCGTTTACTAGCCATGAAATAAATAATTAATGTTTAACCGAGTGGCACAGCCCCAAAGAGTCCCGGCTTACCGGGAACGCTGACCATTCTAAAATGTAAGAACCATGCCAAGATCAGTAAACAGCGTAGCATCACACAGAAGACGCAAAAAAGTCCTCCACCAGACCAAAGGATACTGGGGACGCAGGAAGAATGTTTATACGGTAGCAAAAAACGCACTCGAAAAAGGATTGTCTTATGCTTACCGTGACCGGAAAAACAAGAAACGTAGTTTCAGGGCACTCTGGATACAACGTATCAATGCCGGTGTCAGACCATATGCAATGTCCTATTCAGAATTCATTGGAAAGCTTCATAAAAAAGGCATCGCATTGAGCCGGAAGACACTGGCCGATCTGGCTATGCATCATCCGGAAGCTTTCAAAGCAGTGGTAAATGCTGTAAAAAAAGAATAGACAACACTTGCAATATTTTCAGGGAAGCCTCTGTGCTTCCCTTTTTTATGTTTTCTACATTCATCCTCAAATCAAGCAAAAATGAAGATCGCATTAATCGGTTACGGAAAAATGGGGAAAGAAATTGAAAAAGCAGCTCTCCTCCGGAACCACACCATTTCTCTGATCATTGATATTAACAACCAACATGACCTGTCCCCGGAGAATCTGAGAAATGCAGATGTAGCCATAGAGTTTACAAGTCCGGGGGCTGCTATGAAAAATATTTCTGCTTGTTTCGATGCACATATTCCGGTGGTATCCGGTACCACAGGATGGATGGACCGGATGAACGCCATAAAAAAACGATGTAAAGAAGAAAAACAGGCTTTTTTCTATGCTTCCAACTTCAGTCTGGGGGTAAATATCCTGTTCCATATCAACCGCATGCTGGCCAAGATCATGAATCGGTATCCCGATTATGATGTTATGCTGGAGGAGACTCATCATATCCGGAAACTTGACAGCCCCAGTGGTACAGCCATCACCCTGGCAGAAGATATTCTCCGGCAGATGGACAGGAAAAACAAGTGGGTTAACCAGGCATCTGCAGTTCCTGAAGATATCGGGATCATCTCTTACAGGAAAGATATGATCCCGGGGATCCATACCATCCGTTACGACTCTGACATGGATACCCTTGAATTGACCCATTCGGCCAAAAGCCGAAAAGGATTTGCCCTGGGAGCTGTGCTTGCTGCCGAATATCTGAAAGGAAAAACAGGGTGTCATGGCATGAAAGACCTGCTGGGATTCTAACCAGACATCATTTTTTAAGGATATCTCTTCTAATTATACAGGATATTACTATTTTTGTTTTTTATGATTTAACAGACTTTTTTTATTGCTTTTTAAACTGTTGTTCACCATGAGTTTTACCGAAATACTGAAAAATAAATATTTTAAATTTTCCGTTACTACCGTCTGTTATGTTCTCTGGGTTGTTTGGCTTGATAACTTCTGGTGGTTGTTGGGCGAGATCATTATCTTCGATTCGTATATTACCGGAAAAGTGAACTGGACTTTCTGGAAAAAAAGGAAAGGCAGGAACAGTACCGTTGTAGAATGGATAGATGCACTGATTTTTGCGGTTATTGCGGTAACTTACATCAATATCTTTTTCTTTCAAAATTTCAAGATACCAACCGGTTCGATGGAAAAGACGCTGCTCATTGGGGATCATTTATTTGTCAGCAAAATCAGTTATGGACCCCGCCTGCCGATGACACCCTTGTCTTTTCCTTTTACCCAGCACACCATGCCTGTCATCCATGGCAAGTCTTATGTTGAATGGATCGAACGTCCTTACCGGCGGCTTCCCGGCCTGGGACATGTCAAACGAAATAACATTGTAGTATTTAATTTCCCTGCCGGGGATACGGTGTGCCTGGAAAACCAGGCGCAAAGTTATTACTCTATTATACGGTCCACAGCCTGGGACCTGGCCAATGAGGATAAAAGGGCAGGGAAAAAGGTCGCTCCCTATGATACTTATTACAGCCAGGCCAGAAAAATAGTCAGGCAACGGTATCACATCGTTGTCAGGCCGGTAGATAAGGAAGATAATTATATTAAAAGATGTGTGGGCATGCCGGGAGACAGTTTGAAGATTATCCATGGAAACCTGTATATTAACGGGAACCTGGTTCCTGAATTCCCCGGACAACAATTCCGGTATATTATCCAAACGAACGGGACACGGCTTAATCCAAGGACACTGGAACGCATGACCATTTATCACTCGGATGTAATGACTCTGGGAAGTACTGAATATGTTATCCCTCTCATTTATAGCAACTACGAGAAGATCAAAAAATTCAGCATTGTCAAGTCAATATACCGTTATGAAAATCCGGCTGGCAAGTATGCTTATTATATCTTCCCACACAGCCCGGATTATACCTGGAACGAAGATAATTTCGGTCCCCTGTGGATACCTAAAAAAGGAGCTACTGTAAAATTAAACCTGAAAAACCTTTGCAAATACGAACGGATCATCCATGCCTATGAACATAACACATTAGAGGTGAAGGACAGTACCATTTATATCAATGGAAAACCATCCGACAACTATACCTTCAAACTAAATTATTACTGGATGATGGGAGATAACCGGCATGACTCGGCAGATTCCCGTTTCTGGGGTTTTGTTCCGGAAACCCATATTGTCGGGAAACCTAAATATATATGGCTTTCCCTCGACAAGGAAAAACACTTCCTCGGAAAAATACGGATAAAAAGGCTATTTAAGAAAATACAATAGGAAAAGTAGAATGTCTGTAATTGTTCACAAATAGACTACCACGCCCCTGGGACGTGGTAGTCTAAGTTAAACTTAACAGCATTTACTCAATAATAAATATTGGTATATTAAAGTCATATTAGAAGTCAATGTATTACACTATTAATTACCACCACTACTACAGTGTAATATGATAATATTTCTACCTATTAAAATAGGTATTTAAATACCTATTTTTCTCCGGTCAGTTATCGTCCTGCATTTTCCCTTTATAATCCCTTCAAGGTTTATTTCCATTTCTTTTTATCTAAATATCTTCCGGTATTCGGACGGGGTTTTTTTCATGATGATCTTGAAATAGTGGTTGAAGTTGGCCAGGTTGTTGTACCCGCTTTCGAAACAGATCCGGGAGATGGATTTATCGGATCCGACCAGCATTTTTGCAGCCAGACCGATGCGTATTTTCTTCACATACTCCATGAAAGTAAGATTGGTTTTT
>CAYLJE010000054.1:0-8797 GCA_964383915.1 uncultured Rikenellaceae bacterium | reverse complement strand
AGCCAGACCGATGCGTATTTTCTTCACATACTCCATGAAAGTAAGATTGGTTTTTCCCTTTGAAAAAAATACCAAGGTTTGACTGTTTAAGGAGGTTTTCAATCACCTTGAGTTCCGGAATATTAAAAAAGTCGGAACGAATGATGTTCTCATAAAAATGAATAGTGATGCAAGACGGAGGGGTATTGTTCTCACTCTCAAGGATTTCCCAGCAATGAGGTACATCCGGACCAAGCAGAACAAGATCGTTATGCTCAAAACCGGAAATATGATTACCCACAATTCTCCTGCCTGCACCGGAGACAATAAAATTCAGTTCATAATTCCGGTGTGAATGAATTTTAGGCATTCGTTCAGCTAATTGAATCTCCCGGACAATGAACGAATGTTTACTGGGAACTTCAATCTTTTCAAAAACATAATCCATGACAGGAATATTAACTATTGTTAAAATCATTTAAACATATCAATAATAATCTTAAATTGGGTTAAAAAATAATGCAACTTAACTAAAATAACAGAAGAACCCTTTTTGCAGTTTATGTTTCTTTGTTTTATGAAACCGGAAAAATTATATAACAGTAAAAACGTAATGTCATGCATTTACCATTAAAAGGGATTATACCACCGCTTGTCACCCCTCTAAAAAATTATGATCAGCTTGATATCCAGGGTCTGGAGAACCTGATCGAACATCTTATTACCGGAGGAGTTCATGGCATATTTATTCTCGGGACAAATGGAGAAGCTCCTTCCCTGAACGTTCACATCAAGAAAGAATTAATCCGCAGAACCGGTAAAATAATCAATCACCGGATTCCCCTGTTGGTGGGTATATTTGACACTTCATTAAGTGTTACATTAGAGGTAGCTGAATATGCAAAAAAAAATGGAGCAAATGCCGTTGTCATCACACCACCCTATTATTTCCCATTGGATCAGGAAGAAGTATATCTTTATTATAAAACACTGACATCTTCTTTATCCCTGCCTTTTTTTATCTACAATATACCCAGTCATACCAAGGTTCGTCTTTCCCTTGAAACGGTAAAAAAAATAAAAGCATTGGGAGCTCTGGGGATCAAAGACAGTTCGGGTGATATTTTTTATTTCTATTCGCTCATTGATGCTTTTAAAGATTCACCTGATTTCTCCCTGATAACAGGAACGGAATTATTTCTGCCTGAAACGATCATGTATGGAGGGCATGGAGCGGTAGCCGGGGGTGCCAATGTTTTTCCCCAACTTTTTGTCAAACTTTATGAAGCATCTTTAAAACAGGATTTAGGTACCGTATCAGTTCTTCGTAAGCAGGTCATGGAGCTGTACAACACCATCTATCAGATCAGTAAGCATCCTTCCGGGATTATCGCCGGTATCAAATGTGCTTTATCGGTAATGGGTCTTTGTGAAGACTACATGGCCCCACCGCTACAGAAGTTGTCCGGAGAGGAACGGGGACAAATGGAACACATGATAAAGAATATCACAAGTACCACCAACGTTTCTATTCAGTCATGAATTATCACCTTGATTTTATAGACATTGCCATACTTGTTATCTATGCCCTTATTTTGGTTGGAATGGGGACCTATTTTTTACGCAAGAACAAAACTTCCGAACAATTTATGGTGGCTGGTCGCGGTATTCCTGCCTGGGCTGCCGGCATAGCAGTGATGAGCGCCTATACCAGTAGCATTTCGTATATCGCTGTCCCCGGAAAAGCCTTTGATACCAACTGGCATCCCATATTATTTGCCGTCTGTGCTATTCCTGTGGCCTGGTTCGTCACCAAATACGTCGTTCCTTTCTACCGAAAGAAAAAAATTATTTCAGTATATGGCTATCTGGAAGAAAAAATGGGTGCCTGGGCACGTATTTATGCTTCCTTTTCCTTCGTACTGTTTATGATCGGACGGACGGCTGTGATCCTGTATTTATCCTCTTTATTGCTCTCTCAATTTGTAACGGTAGATATTCGTATATTGATCCTTATCATTGGTCTTGTCACTATCCTGTATACGCTTATGGGTGGCATGGAAGCTGTGATCTGGACGGATGTCATGCAATCGATTATCATGATCGGAGGAATGCTCATAGCCAGCTATATCCTCACCAAAGATGTTTTTTCCAAACCTGATTACTTGATTCAGAACGCATTGAATGCTCATAAATTCAGTTGGGGTAGCACAGCTTTTTCACTCAACGGCAGGACTATCCTGGTTATGATTATCTACGGTATTACAGAAAACCTCCGAAATCTTATGGCTGACCAGAACTATACCCAGAAATACAGCTCAGTACCCACGTTAAAAAAAGCAAGAAAATCCATCTGGATCGCCGTACTCATATACCTGCCTCTTACAGCTATCTTCCTATACATCGGAACCACCTTATTTGCTTTCTATTCAGGAACAACTCATGTATTAGGATCTGCAGTTACAAAGGGCGACCAGGTTTTCCCTTATTTTATAGCACATGAAATACCTGTAGGGGTAAAAGGATTGATCATTGCTGCCATCCTGGCGGCTTCCATGAGTACGATTGACTCTGCGCTGAACTGTTCGGCTACGGTCCTTTTTGTCGATTATTATAAAAAATATTTTAAACCGGATAGTACGGAAAAAAGGAGTGTGGCTTTCCTGAGAATCTCTACGGTCGTATGGGGATTATTGGGCATTTTTTTCGCCATACTGATGATCAGGGCCAAAAGTGCTCTGGACATATGGTGGCAAATTGCCGGTATTTTTGGCGGCGGTATCCTCGGGTTATTTCTACTGACCATTTTTAACGTTAAAATTACCTTAAAACAAGGTCTTCTCTCTATAGCTTTCAGCATTGTGATCATTGTGTGGGGAACATTTTTCCGTAATCTTCCGGCTCATTTGAGCTGGCTGGAATGCCGGATAGATCCCATTATCATAGGTGCTGTGGGTACTACAGGAATGGTTGTCCTGGCTCTTGTGTTTGTACTTCTCGACAAGAGAAAAAGCTCTATTGTTACCTATTAAACCATTAACCGGTTTGTAAAATTATTTTCTTATGAAACATTTATTGATATTGATCATGGGTTTATTTCTATCATTCCCGGGAAATACGCAGAAACCATACAAAGGAACTGAAGCTATTGTAAAAGAAGAGTTTATTTTCCAATCCGGGGATGTACCTTTCCCGATCTGTCACGCCTCAACGATTGTAGAAACGGATAAAGGACTCATTGCCGCCTGGTTTGGCGGAACTCACGAGAAAGCACCGGACGTAGGTATCTGGATGAGCCGTTATGCCGCTGGAAAATGGAGCAAACCGATAGAAGTGACCAATGGCATCCAGAGCAGGAACAAGCGCTATCCGACCTGGAATCCGGTACTTTTCAATACAGGCAACAGCGTTCTTTTATTTTATAAGGTAGGACCTTCCCCCCGGAATTGGTGGGGAGAAGTGATCTCCTCTTCTGATGACGGGAAATCATGGTCCAAACCTGTCCGCCTGCCGGAAAGTATTTTAGGCCCGATCAAGGATAAACCGGTTCTTTTATCCAATGGCTGGATGTTGAGCCCATCCAGTACGGAAGATCATGGCTGGCAGGTACACACTGAGCTGTCAGGTGACCGGGGAAAAACATGGACCAAAAGCCTTCCATTGAATGATCCGGAAAAGATCAGTCTGATCCAGCCTACCCTGCTGGAACATCCCGGTAAAAAAGTACAGATACTCTGCCGGAGTAAAAACAATGCTATATTCACGGCATGGTCACAGGATATGGGGTTGACCTGGGGACCCTTTATTTCTACGGGATTACCCAATCCAAATTCAGGAATCGATGCCGTAAAAATGAAAGAAGGAAAATATTTACTGGTTTATAATCACATTGCTTGTAAACACAAAGAAAAATGGGGAGACAGGAATATCCTGAATATAGCGGTATCAGATGACGGAACACATTGGAAAGCAGCCGTTTTACTGGAAAATGATCCGGATAAAAACAGTGAATATTCCTATCCTGCCGTCATCCAGACACCTGACGGGTTGGTCCATATCAGCTACACCTGGAACCGCAAGCTGATCAAACACGTGGTCCTTGATCCTTCAAAAATATCAGCCAAAGTATTTAACCAGGGTCAATGGCCTGTTGAATAGAAGCATCCAATTATGACAAAAAGAATAAGCATCCTGTTTGTAACGATCACCCTGAGCCTGGCCTGGGCCATGCGGGGACATTTCGGCCATGAATGGGGTGCATCCTGGTCCGGAGAACTAAAGACCCGGGAAGATGGAAAATACACCATTGTTACCACCTCCAATGATGGCATCAGGGTAATAATAAATGGTAAAACCGTTGTGGAAAACTGGACAGGACACAGCGCCACTATCAATAAAGGAAATATTACCTTGAAAGCCCGCAAAAAATACCATCTGACCATTGAATATTTTCAGTTACTGGGCAGTGCCATTACCAAAGTGGCCTGGATCACCCCGTCTGTCCGGGATACGTTGAAAGAACCACAAATCTCTCATATAAAATTCACACAGGTCTATCTGCCGGCAGGAGCGGAATGGTTTGATTTTTGGACAGGTAACCGTTTCCAAGGAGGGCAAATGACAGAAGTCCCTGCCCCGATCGATGAAATGCCCCTCTTTGTGAAAAGTGGTACCATCCTGCCGATGGGTCCGAATCTGCAGTGGGCCTGTGAAAAACCGGCTGACCCCATCGAACTACGTATATATACCGGTACCGATGCCTCTTTTACCTTATACGAAGACGAAAACGACAACGACAACTACAACTATGAAAGAGGAATTTATGCCACGATCCCGTTTTATTGGGATGAAGAAAAACAGACACTGACCATCGGAAAACGCCAGGGCTCTTTCCCAGGCATGTTGAAAGAACGGACGTTCCGGATAGTCTGGGTCGGCACAGGACATGGTACGGGGGTGAAAACGGAGGAAAATATTGATACGATAGTGAAGTATAATGGAAAGGAAATAATAATTCAAAAATAACCCCCTCCCTCATTCCCTCCCCCTCGGCGAGAGGAAGGGAAGGGGTGGGGATCTAATAGCGAAAATTATGAGATATAATATTGGTTTTATACCGGTTATATTACTTATTCTTTCTTTCTCTTCTGACCGGTCGGTATCCTCTCCCGCCGCTTACCGTCTGCCATACAATCACCCCGGCCTGGTGGTTGATCTGGGAGTAGGACTTTGGGCCAATCCCATTCCAACAGACTGGGATGGCGACGGAAACAATGACCTGTTGGTTACCTGCCGCGACAAACCGTCCGGAGGCATGTATTTTTTCGGAAACCTGGGAAATGATCTTTTTGCCCCGGGCCAAAAGATTGCCAAAGGCAAAAAAGGACTGACTGCTTCCTGGCCCGGAGGAAAACTGATCGTCTGCACACCGGGAACCGTTTACCGGAATTTCCGCAATGATTTTTTTTATAAACCTGAGAAAATTCGTTACAAACAGGTATTTTACAGTGGTCGTACCGACCAGTGGAAATACGAAGATTATGATGGGGACGGTTTATATGACCTGATCATCGGTGCCAGTGACTGGCGTGACTATGGCTGGGATAATGCTTACAACAAAGAAGGCCAATGGACCCATGGTTCCCTCCACGGATATGTTTATTGGGTAAAAAATACGGGAACCAATGAACACATCCCGACTATGCCAAAGCACAACATATCCTGGCCGGGGGCAAGCCGGTGAATGTGTATGGAAAACCCTTCACCTGGAGCTGGAGATGCCGGAAGTGGTGGTCTATGACTGGGACAAGGACAACGATCCGGATCTTATCGCAGGTATGGAAGATGGCCGGGTGGTATTTATTGAAAACAATGGAGTGCTGAAAGCCCTAATTTATACTATGTGGATATCTCTTTGGTCAGGCATAAAAAGATAATCCATACGGTAAGGAAACGTTTTGGTTTTCGAACCATTGAAGTCAGGAAAGGGGAAGGAATTTTCCTCAACGGGAAAAGGATTACCCTGAAAGGATGCGATCGTCACAGCTTCCGTCCTAAAACCGGCAGGGCACTCAGCCAAAAAGATTGTTATGATGATGTAATGTTGTTAAAGAAGATGAACATGAATGCTGTCCGCATGTCTCACTATCCTCCGGATGTCTGGTTCCTGGATTATTGTGATGAACAAGGCATTTATGTATTGGACGAACTGGCCGGCTGGCAGAAGCCTCCTTACGATACTCCTACCGGAAAACGACTGGTTAAAGAAATGCTGGTCAGGGATGTTAATCATCCCTCCATACTCTTTTGGGACAACGGCAATGAAGGAGGATGGAACACAAAAATTGACGGAGACTTTGCCAAATATGATCTGCAGCATCGTACGGTTTTGCATCCCTGGGCCTTGTTTAATGGTATTGACACCGATCATTATGAGAGCTATGAGAGTGTTCGGAAAAAATTAAAAAGCGGAAATATCTTCATGCCCACAGAACACTTGCACGGATTATATGACGGAGGTTCGGGATCCGGTTTGGATGATTTCTGGCATCTCATGTGGGGCAATAAACTCACCGGAGGGATGTTCCTCTGGGTCTTTGCCGACGAAGGTGTCGTCCGTACCGATAAATCCTGCACCATTGATGTGGACGGTAACCATGCTCCCGACGGCATCCTGGGACCGTTTCATGAAAAAGAAGCCAGTTTTTTCACCATCAAAGAAATATGGTCTCCGGTTTATATTGAAACAGATCATCCTCTGCCTGAAAACTTCGACGGCTCACTGCCCGTGGAGAACCACTATGATTTCACCAATCTGAACCAATGCTCCTTTGACTGGCAATTGGTAACCTTTCCCCTCCCCTATGCTTCTGCCTCCGACACAAAGATCCTGGCCCGGGGCTGGATGAAAGGACCTGATATTCCTGCCCGCCAAAAAGGAATTCTTTCCTTGAACATGTCTCCTTCTACCATCAAAAAAGCGGATGCTCTGTTGCTTACTGCTGTTGACCCTCAAGGGAAGAAACTGTTCACCTGGTCGTGGAAACTGAAAAACAATAAAGAAACCATTGAACCGATTGTAACAACAAACGATAAAAAACCGGAAATTATAAAAAACAAGGAACACATAGAGGTGAAAGCAGGAGCATTCACCTATCTCTTTGATAAAAGATCCGGTTTATTGAAAGAAGTAAAATCCGGAAATCATCTGATTCCTTTTGGGGATGGTCCTTTTGTAGTACCGGTGCAAAAACAACAACCCCGCATCATGCCGGTCCCCTCTGTGATTAAAACAGATTCGGGTATTGTCATATCAACCCGGCATCATCCTTTTTTTGACCGGTTGCAATGGACTGTTCTACCGGGAGGATGGCTGCGCCTGGATTACGCTTATTCCTATAAAGGAGATGTTGATTATTTGGGTATCAGTTTTCTCTATCCGGAAGACCGGATGTATGGTATGAAGTGGCTGGGTAAAGGACCCTATCGGGTATGGAAAAACCGCTTAAAAGGTCAGACTATCGGAGTCAGGGAAAACTCATTTAATCACTTTATTCCGGCTACAGCATGGGACTATCCTGAATTTCCAGGCTACTATGCCAATTTTTCCTGGGTGGTTTTTCATACGGCCGATGGAGATATCACCGTCGCGACAAACCGTGAAAATCTTTTTTTCCGTGTATATAGTCAACCGGATGGATATGAACCCCGACATACTAAAATGATTTGGCCGGAAGGAGATATTTCTTTTCTACACGCCATTCCTCCCATCGGAACCAAATTTCAGGACCCTGACAAACTGGGCCCCCAGGGTCAAAAATTTAATGCCTCCGGAACGTACAGCGGAACCTTGTTTTTCTATTTCGGGACTACCGGTTTATCTGGAAAAAACAGGAAACACTAACTCTTCATTTAACCCAACCACCTGCCCATCCCCCGTGGGGGATGGGTTTGGGAAGGGGTCAAAAAAACAGCCATGAATAAACTCATTTTACTCTTCCTCCTTCCGGTCTTCCTCATCCTGGGTGCCTGTCATCCCAAAGAAAAGATTTCTGTCAACCATCTTCAATGCGAGCACGTTGTCAACCCCATAGGCCTGGACGTCGTTCATCCCCGTCTGAGCTGGCAACTCACATCCTCCGTTAACGGAGAGAAACAAACAGCATACCAGGTGATAGTGGCTACTGATCCCGGGAAGCTTAGTGATAGAAAGGCCGACCTGTGGCCTATACCCTTATGAACCAAAAAGATTTCCCCTCTTATGGACTGGAGATCCTGAAAGGGTCTACGACACTCGTTTAAAATCCTTTATTTCCAGGTTGGAGGAGGATATTTTCTCTCATTGGGCTGGGCCGGACCTGGCATCCAAAAACAGTTGGTGCCTCCCCATTATCTTTTTCTGCCGGAGAAATAATTCGAAAATAAGATCCGCCTTTGCCAAGTCTTCGGAGGACAATGTGAAATGATGATATGACTCGATTTATGGTGAATATTCATGTAAAATGTATTAAATTTTGTCCATTATACCGAAAAATACAAAGTTTCATGTATCTTTATTACACCTCACCCAAAACTTTCTTCGAAAGTTTTGACCTCTCCTCAAGGAGAGGTACAAGTGGAACCCGAGGCAACCCGTCCGACAGGGGTCGTCCGGGCGGAAGCCCCGAGGAATTTTTTAGATTAAAACAAAAAAACAAAATTGCTATGAAATATTCTCTTTTTACCCTTACCACGTTCGCTCTTCTTTTGATTTCAGGATGCAACCATAAACCAAAGAACGATCATGCAGGAGTTGATTTTGTCAATAAGCTGACGACCA
>CAYLJE010000053.1:0-15487 GCA_964383915.1 uncultured Rikenellaceae bacterium | reverse complement strand
AAATGACTGTTTTAAAGACGAGCATAACAGCTTGTATTGAGCTTGCCGAAATAAAGAAATCGGACATTCTGAATCAAACACTGACTTTATGGACGGACACTATTTATCCATAGCCAGAGAGTAGTCAATGATTTTCAGGATCACTTCCACGGCTTTTGCCATAGATTGAACGGGGATAAATTCATAACGGCCATGGAAATTATGTCCCCCGGTAAACAGGTTAGGTGTCGGCAAGCCCATGTAAGAAAGACGTGCTCCGTCGGTTCCCCCGCGTATCGGTTTGATCACCGGCTCAACGCCACAGCTTATCATGGCATCCTTTGCCAGGTCCACCACATATTTTACCGGTTCAATTTTTTCTTTCATGTTATAATACTGATCCCTGATATCCAACTGAACGGTATTTTTCCCATATTTTAACCGGATCAGGGCAGCACACTCTTCCAGATACTTTTTGCGTTGTTCAAACCGTTGCCTGTTATGATCTCTGACGAGATAACGCATAACCGTTTCTTCCACCTGGCCCCGTATGTCAATCAGGTGATAAAAACCTTCATATCCTTCCGTATGCTCCGGACGTTCATGTTGGGGGAGCAACACATTAAATTCCATGGCGACATGCATGGAGTTGATCATTTTATCTTTGGCTGTTCCCGGGTGCACATTACGGCCTGTCAGCGTAATGGTTGCCAGGGCCGCATTGAAGTTCTCATACTCCAGCTCTCCGATGCCGCCACCATCGACGGTATAAGCAAAATCAGCATTAAATTTGTTCACATCAAAATGATCCGCTCCCCTGCCGATTTCTTCATCCGGGGTAAAGGCCACCTTCAGCAGGCCGTGTTTTACTTCCGGATGTTCATATAAATAGGACAATGCCGACATAATCTCTGCCACGCCGGCCTTGTCATCTGCTCCCAGCAGGGTTGTCCCGTCTGTGGTTATCAGATCCTGCCCGGTGTAATCCAACAGTTCCGGAAATTCTGCCGGGGATAACACAATATTCTCTTTCGGATTTAACAGGATATCCTGACCCCGGTATTTCTTGTGAATCCGGGGACAGACTTTTTCGGCAGTAAAGTCAGGGCTGGTATCCATATGGGCGATCCATCCTATCACCGGCACTTTTTTATCCGTATTGGCCGGCAGGGAGGCCATAACATATCCATGGTGATCTACGGCAGCATTTTTCAACCCTGTTTCTTTCAACTCTTTTACCAGTAAACGGGCCAGGTTCAGTTGTTTCTTTGTACTGGGAACGGTCTCTGAAAATTCATCCGACCGGGTATCAATCAGGATATAACGTAAAAAACGATCCCTTACTTTTTCCATCTTCATTTATTTTCCTACAAAAACAGGCGTTTTTAAACATCAGAAATACAGATGAGGGACTTAAACTTTTTTCTTCGGCATAAACCAAATGAACAACGCCAAAAACAGGATGATCCCTGCCACGAAGAAAGCCCGGGTATTCACTTTTTTAGAGGCGGCAAACATATCAAAATCCTCTCCTATAAACCTCATCGGCCTGATCTGCCAGGACAACAACGCCCCGGCGGTGATGTCGGCATTCGAATCAAAAACAGTCCCGGGAAGTTGTACCCGGTTTTGGTATCCCCGTCCTATAATGTTTGTGAAAGCATCACGCAGGGTAGTGTATTTCCTGAAAACCTGTGGATAGACGGCCATCAGTGAATCAGGAGTGATGCTAAAAATGTTTTCGAAGGTGCCGGAGAAACGTTTCGCGGTATCCAAATCCATAAACTTTAATATATAAAAGGATAACAACGAATCTCTTTCTGCCGATAGTTTTACGGGGGTAATATCAGCCCTGGCATGAGATTGCGCAATAGTCCGGAGGCCCGCATAAAATTCCTTAAACATACAAGTCGCGCTCCATTTCATAACTTTTTCATTCACCTGTTGATCAAACTGTTTCAACTCCAAAGAGTCTTTACCCGGGAACATTTTCTCCTTTTCTTCATCTCTTGCTTTAAGATAACCGATTTCATTTTTTGTCAAAAATTCCGACATTGGATATTGGTTAAAAAGAGAATATATGGTTTCCTGATAATAGAAAAAGGTATAAAACCACATGAATTTTTTTTCATAGGAGGCACTCCTGTTGACCCCCGAAAAACTGTTGGGGGTATCTTTATACTCATCATTAACCAAACGAATATCAGGAAAGACTTTTTCAGCAACAACACGGTAGAGTAAACTATCGGCCGCATCCCGTTTCATGGTGATTGTCCAGGTAGAATCGACAGGAATACTCAGGTTTTTAAACTTATAATCTTTTTTGTCGGTCCTAAAGGTGACTATCCGTTTGGATGATCCGTCCGGATTAAAAATTGTAGTCACTACTTCATCGGTGATGCAACCGGTCAGCATCAACAAAAAAACAAATACAATAAAAGCTTTATTTTTCATGATTCCCCCCATTATGAGAAGAGGTTATGCTTCCTTTTTCTTCTTCTTCCTGACAAGCACAACCAACAGGATAATCCCTGTCAGGACAAACGGAATACTCAGTATTTGTCCCATATCCAAAGGCAAACGACTTTCAAAGGGTTCCTGATTTTCTTTGATCATTTCGATAAAAAAGCGGGCGGAAAAAGTCAGGATCAGGAACAGGCTAAAGAGGTACCCTTCCATGACTTTCCCTTGTTTCTTCAGGTAAATCCGGTATAAAACCACAAAAATAGCCAGGTAGGACAATGCCTCATATATCTGCGTCGGGTGTTTAGGGATCGTTTCCCCGTTTCGCATAAAGATAAAGCCCCACGGCAGGTGTGTTGGGATTCCGTAGATTTCAGAGTTCATGAGATTTCCCGTCCGGATAAAAAAGCCTGAGAGGGCTACCACCACCACTATGCGGTCGAGTATCCAGAGGAAAGGTCTTTTTGTCTCCCGGGCAAAAATCCACAGGGCCAGGAGAATACCGATGGCTGCCCCGTGGCTGGCCAGACCCCCGTGCCAAATCTTAAGGATTTCTGCCGGATGGTGACAAAAGTAAGCCGGTTCATAAAAACAGACATGTCCCAGCCGGGCTCCGATGATCGTCCCAAGGGCCATGTAAAGAGTCAACTTATCCAGAAGGTTTTCCGGAACTCCTTCTTTTTTAAACATTTTCCCGACGATGATATAGCCGAAAAGAAAAGCCAGCGCAAACAATAAACCGTACCAGCGGATGGCAAAATTCCCGATACGGAAGATTTCAGGGTTTACATCCCAACGAATATATGCAAGTATCATACCTGTAATTTTTGGCCAAAGCTATAAAAAAACATCGAATCTTTGTAAGTTTGTAACCTATCATTGCCGATAAAACCGTGAAAACAGGCCACTATGTCATTGCAGGTATCATTGCAGCCATGATCCTGACCGGAGCATGTGCCCGTGTAGGCAGTCCTCCCGGCGGATCAAAAGACACAACACCCCCGAAGGTCATGGAATCAAAACCGGCCAATCATTCAGTAAATTTTACGGGGAGCTCTATTGAAATCCGTTTTGATGAATTCATCCAACTGGATAATGTACAAAAAAAACTAATCGTTTCCCCGCCGTTACAGAAGAGACCGGATGTACAAATAAAAGGAAAAGCACTTGTCATCCATCTGCATGACACTCTGTTGAAGAATACCACCTACACCTTTAATTTCGGAGAGGCGATCAAAGATGTCGATGAAGGAAATATCCTGAAGAACTATTCTTTTGTTTTCTCTACGGGTCCGGCGCTTGATTCCCTGCAGATACACGGGCAACTGGTTAATGCTTTTACCCTTCATCCACCCAAAGAGGCTTTTGCGATGCTTTATGAAGACCTGAATGATTCTGCTCCTATGCTACAGAAACCATTATACGTGAGCAAAGCGGATAAAAACGGCAGGTTCTCCCTGCATAATCTGAAAGCAGATACTTTCCGTATCGTGGCCCTGGTGGATGGGAATTTAAATTACATGTATGATCCGGGACAAGACATGATCGGATTCCTTGATACCTTATTATATATATATCCCGGAAAAAATTTCCTGCCTGTCTGCGACACCATAAAATCAGACAGTCTGACCCGGGAGCCCGGTTCCGACCTGTTATTAAGACTTTTTACAGAGGATAAGCAACAGCAATACTTAAAAAATACCGACCGGCCCCTGCGGGAATATATACAAATCATTTTTAACCTGCCGGCTCCGCATCCGGACATCACCCTGCTCGAATCCGATACCACAGCTTCCTGGTATATCCCTGAAAAATACATTACCAATGACACCCTGGGATTATGGTTGACCGAACCATCGTTGATTCATAAAGACCGGTTCGATCTCGCAGTGACCTATGAGGCAAAAGATTCCATGGGAAATCCGTTGCATGTTACAGACACCGTGACCTTGCGGGTTAAAAGCAACACGGCTGTGAGAAAATCCAAGAAATCAAAAAAAATAAAGACAAAAGAAAAACCGGCGCTCACCCTGTCGATTAGCGCTTCAGGCAGGAAACAGGAGCTCAACCGCGCGTTGGTAATAAAAACATCCATGCCTGTGGAAAAAGCAGATACTTCGAAGATCCGTTTTTACCGGTATAAAGATACGATCAAGGTACGACAGCCTTTCCTTCCTAAGAAAGATACCTTTTCCCTCCGTACCTTCATACTACAGTGTCTCTGGCATGAAAATACCCGCTATGAACTTGAATTGTTACCCGGAGCATTCACGGACATTTACGGTCATGGTCATGATACACTGACCACCTCTTTCCGGACACGTAAAATGGAAGAATACGGCAATTTAAAGTTTAACCTGACGGATATTTCCGGAACAACCCTCATACAATTATGGAACACGCGGGAAGATGCCCGGATCAGACAGTTTATTATAAAAGCGGATACCTCTGTCCACTTTGACTATTTAAAACCGGGAAAATATATTATCAAAGCCGTAGCAGACAGGAACCATAACGGGAAATGGGATACGGGCAATTATCTGGAAAAGTATCCCCCCGAACCGGTAGCCTATTTTTCCAAAGTATTAAACATAAAAGCAAACTGGGCTGTCGAAGAAACATGGGATATACAATATGATTTCAAACCCAGACTGTCCTCTAAGAAATGATAAAACACAAACAATGGTTATGACGTTCAGACAAGAGGTTTCAGGGAATTGTGCAGCTTTATCTTTTCATCATCGTCTATAAAACATACACCAATGACTACGCGAAGAAATTTTATCAAAACGAGCGGACTGGTTACCGGCGGAATTGCATTGAGCGGAACCTCCGGATTCGGGATAAGCCGGGAAAACACTTTTTCTTCCCGCAGGCCCCCGCTGAAAGATCGTAAGTTTGTCAGTGAGGCCGTGGAAGAGACCATCCGGCTGACTTTACCCGCAAATGGTTTGCCTGGGCCAATACCCTGTTCGGCGAACTGATCCTGAAAATACACCGGGAACGTCCTTATCTTTTAAATACCTGACCTGCATTTTGTTTTTATTCAAAATTTATTATTTTTGTATTCTGTTAAACTAAAACGTTTTAACAGATGCTTACGGCAAACAGGTTTATGATACAGACAACGAATGAAAAATTTGCCATTGACATTGAATTATTGAACATAACCCAAATATAAAATGAAGAAAGACGTTACCATAGGAATTGATATCGGAGGCACCAACAGTGTGCTGGGGATTGTTGACCGCGAAGGACATATCCTGGCTGAAAACCGGATTTCCACCACCGATTATCCTGAAATCACGGATTTTGTTTCCGCTTTACATCAGGCTATTCAATCCACCTTACATAGTACTACCCGGGAGATTGAATTAAAAGCCATCGGTATCGGCGCTCCTAATGGAAATTATTATCACGGCACCATAGAATATCCTCCCAATCTTATCTGGAAAGGGGTTATTCCGTTATGTGAGCTTATGTCCCGGTATTTTGATATCCCGGTGGTGCTGACCAATGATGCCAATGCAGCAGCTTTGGGAGAAATGATTTACGGCGGGGCAAAAAACATGGAAAATTTCATCATATATACTCTGGGCACCGGTCTGGGCAGCGGTATTGTTATCAATGGAGAGGTTGTTTATGGCCATACCGGATTCGCCGGCGAGATCGGACACACGACGATGGTCCCCGGCGGACGCGATTGCGGTTGTGGCAGAAAGGGATGTTTGGAGACTTATGTCTCTGCCAGCGGCATTGTGCGCACGGTAACAGAGTTGTTTGCCCTCCGTCGAACACCAAGTCCCCTGAGAAAAGTCCCGCCTGAAAAACTTACTTCCAAAATGATTACCGGGGCAGCCCGGCAGAAAGATTCGATTGCCCTCGAAGCTTTTGACCGGACCGCCGATATGTTGGCATTGTCCATTGTGAACTCCGTGGCTTTCTCCAGTCCTGAAGCTATCTTTCTCTTCGGAGGATTATCCAATGCCGGAAAATACCTTTTCGAGCCGACAGAAAAATATATCAATGAAAAAATACAATCGATTTTTAAAGGCACCGTTAAGTTACTTCCGTCACTGATCCCTGAGAACAATGCAGCCATTCTGGGATCCAGTGCCCTGGCCTGGAAAGAACTGGAAAAGAAACGCTAAAAAACCAGCCCACTATGGAACCACTCTGCATCCATGAAATACCCCCTTTGCAAGAAGGCGTTCATGATAAATTATCCGGCTTTCTGGATCAGCAGGAAACCCATCCCATTGACATAGTAAATTGGAAAAGCTTCCCGGAAAAACCGCTGGTAACTTTTACCATGGCTTATGGTATCCGTCATATTTACATTAAATATTATGTGCAGGAGCCTGTGATCCGTGCGAAATTCACCAAAGACAATGATCCGGTCTGGCAAGACAGTTGTGTTGAGTTTTTCGTAGCACCTGCTGATGACGGGATTTATTATAATTTTGAAATAAACTGTATCGGGACCTGTCTGGCCGAGAAAGGTTTTTCCCGTTCTCCCCGGGAGAAACTTCCTCCCCAGGTGTTATCCATGATCCGGCGTTATCCATCGCTTGGAGTGGTTCCATTTGAAGAAAAAACAGGTAATTTTTCCTGGGATATACTGGTTGTCATTCCACTGGACGCATTCGCATACCATTCCCCCGGTATCTTAAAAGGAAAAATCTTCCGGGCTAATTTCTATAAATGCGGCGACGCTCTCACCAGACCTCACTATCTTTCCTGGCATCCGATAGCCACCCCCGAACCCGATTTCCATCAACCGGATTTCTTCGGTAAAATAAAGTTTTGCTAAGTGAATATTTGAGTTGAATGGTACGTAATTTCAGGTTCGTTTTTTCCTTTCTTCAATCCGTCAGGAAACAGACATGCCACACAATTTGATGACTCATTTCTATTGCCTTTTACTAATTCGTTTTAAATTTTGTTGTTTCAATAATTTTTTATATATTTGGTTCGTTTTGTTTTGAACCAATTAAGATTTAAATAATTGTTTATGCTTACGGGAAATGCCATCATAGGACAATCGGGAGGGCCCACTCCCGTAATCAATGCATCCCTAACGGGGGTAATTGAAGAAGCCCGCAGAGCCCCACAGATAAAAGAGATATATGGGATGAATTTCGGTATTGAGGGTTTTATGGAAGAAGATATCATTGATCTGGGAAAGCAACCGGGAGCAATCCTTGCAGGATTAAAGCACACCCCATCTTCAGCGTTGGGATCCACGCGTCACAAAGTTCAGGAAGAAGATTTTCCTGTCATTCTGGATATATTAAAGAAATATGCTATCCGTTATTTTTTCCTGATTGGCGGAAATGACACCATGGATACGATCAACCGGGTGGAACAATACTGCCGTCGTGCCGGATACGAACTGACCGGCATCGGCATTCCCAAAACGGTCGATAATGATCTGTTTGGCACCGATCACACCCCCGGGTTTGCATCAGCAGCACGTTCAAATATTCTGAATGTGATGCAAGCCGGAATGCTGGCACGAGACATGAAAAAAGTAGATCAGTTTGTGATCTATCAGACCATCGGTCGTGATGCCGGATGGCTGGCTGCTGCCACTGCCCTGGCCAAAAAAGATGAAGAGGATGCTCCTCATTTGATATATACTCCCGAATTGGTTTTTGACGACGACAAATTCCTGGATGATTTTGAAAAAATTTACAATAAATACGGATGGGTTTCTATTGTCTGCGGAGAAGGGATCAAATATGCCGATGGTACGCCGGTAAGTGCTTCCCGGGTAAAAGACAAGTTCTCAAATGTTGAATTCGGAGCCATGGGGGGCACCAGTGTTGCCATCAATCTACACCGGATGATCAGTGATCATTTCGGCTTCCGTGGGGAGTTTCAGATAACCGAATCTTTGATTATGTCGGCAGAAGACAGGGTGGTGGAACAGGATATAGAAGAAGCTTTCCGTTGTGGGACAAAAGCCGTAGAACTGGCACAGGAAGGGATCACCGGGATGATGGTTTCCATACAACGGGTTTCGAATGATCCTTACCATATTGAATATGGCTATGTCCCCCTGCATGATGTGGCAGTCAAAGCCAAACCCATGCCACGGGATTATTTTAATGCCGCGGGAAATTTTGTCAGTGATAAATTCATCAACTATATGAAGCCGCTCACGGCTCCTTTACCTGCCTTCACACGGCTGAAACAAATCAATGTAAAACCATAATAAAATGAGTAACAGATTTAATAAAACCGTCCTTTCCCTGCATGCCCATCCTGATGACACGGAAGCTTTTTGTGCAGGAACACTAAAACTATTAAAAGACCAGGGCTACCGGATTGTCATCGCGACCATGACTGCCGGGGGCATGGGAGGGATCCATTCGACAGAAGAAAAAACCATCGCCCTGCGTATGGAGGAAGCTAAAAAAGCGGCCGCTGTATTGGACGCAGAATATTATTGTTTGGAAGGCCGTGATGGTTTTCTGTTTGACACCACCGGGATGCGGCTCAAGACCATTGCCCTGATACGAAAAGTGCAAGCCGGCATTGTCATCACCCATTTGCCGAACGATTATCACAGTGATCACCGGACTACCTGTAACATTGTCGAGTCGGCAACTATGATCTCCTCTCTGCCTAATGTTCCACTGGACGAACCTCCTGTAGAGATTACTCCCTTGCTATACCATTCTGCCCCACTGACACTTTCGGATCCGATTGGAAACCAGATAACCCCTCCCCACTTCTTCGTTGATATTACCAGCGTTATAGAAACCAAAATGGATATGCTCTCGCATCATCAGTCACAGATGGAACTGATGCAACACATGCATAAAATGAATGATTTCTTTGGGGAGATGAAAAAAAATAATGTAAATTACGGACAAATGATCGGAGTGAATTATGCCGAAGTATTCTGGCAACATCTGGGCGGAGGATTCCAGAAAGATCCGCTTATACAGGAAGAACTAAAAGAATTTGTCAAACAAAAATAAATACATACGCCATGGATGCTACAGATAAAAAATACACACAATATGCCCTGATCAGAGAAATGCTGGAGACGACGGAAGTGATCAAAAATTTTGATCCTTCCTGTACCGAACGTTTTGTTCAACCCATCCGCAGCAAAAAAGGTCTTTTTTTAACCGGAGAAGGCAGCAGCCGTATTTTCCCTGCCAAGCGGACCCTTTATGCATCTCTGAAAAACGCCAACCGTTTTCCCCTGTTTACCGAAGGAGCCACCCAGTCGCTGGAATATAAACTGGCTGATTTCGCCGTATTCGGAGCTTCAAACTCAGGGAAAACCAAAGAAGTGGTCCGTTTGTTCAAGACCCTCAGGGATGAAGGACATACTGCCTATTTCGGATTAACAGCCAATGCTCATACGCCCCTGCAGGAGCTGGCACAAGATACGCATGTATTACATTGCGGGAAAGAGGATGCGGTAGCCGCTACCAAATCGGTGATAGAACAAGGTCTTTTTTATGACAGCCTTTACAGGAATCTGACAGGAAAACCGATGCAGAACCTTGCAAAACTGGCAGAGAAAGTGGATAAAGCCATGAAGTTGAAAGTGGATCCTTCACTCGTGGAAAAGATGAAACATGCCGGCATGATTTACTTTGCCGGACGTAATACCGGCGTCGCCGAAGAGCTGACCCTGAAAACCAACGAGATTACCCGCAAGAAATCGGATTTTCTGGAAGGGACTTATGCTGTACATGGTATCGAAGAGGTGATGAACCCGGATGAGGTAGTCATTATTATCGATCCCTATGAAAGCGAAGAAGATAAATTCAGGGAATGTCTTGCAGATGGTGTCGGGATGACTGTCGTCGCTATTTCCCACCGGCAAACCTCTTTTCCGACCATTCTTATTCCCGAAGATGGAGAATACAAAGACTACATCGAACTGGCAGCCGGCTGGAACGTCCTGGTCGAAATCGGATTAGGTCTGGGAATCAACCTCGACAAACCCACCCGGGCCCGAAAAGTCGGGAATGAATACAAAGGGATATAACTTTGCATATATTTGCATATAATTTATTAATATTGAACCTGGTAATTTTTACCGGGTTTTTTTATTTTCACCCATCGAAAAAAACACATACATCATGAAAAAGCACGTTGCCATCGGCATAGATATCGGAGGGACAAATACTGTTTTCGGGGTTGTTGACAAAAAAGGTGAATTCCTGACCGAAGGAAAAATGACAACCAGAGACTACGGGGAAATTGAAGTTTTTCTGGCTGCCCTGAATGAAAAAGTCCGTTTACAGTTACGCAAACTAAAAGAAAAAGTCATCGTAGAAGGCATTGGCATTGGGGCTCCGATGGGAAATATTAATAAAGGTACTATAGAATATGCTGCCGACCTCCCCTGGAAAGGGATTATTCCTCTTGCACAGCTATTCAAACAATATACACGTTTGCCCCTCATCGTCACCAATGATGCAAATGCTGCCGCCATAGGAGAAATGATTTACGGCGGAGCCAAAGGAATGAGAGACTTCATCGTGATTACGTTGGGCACCGGACTGGGCAGTGGAATTGTGGTAAATGGCGAACTGATCTATGGCCACGATGGTTTTGCCGGAGAGATCGGACACACTTCTATTCGTCCGGGAGAGAGTAACCGCCAATGTGCCTGTGGCAGAAAAGGTTGTCTGGAGACCTATGTCTCTGCCACCGGCATTAAACGAACTGTATTTAAGTTGCTTGGAGACATGATCGAGGAAAGTGAACTTCGCGACTACAGTTTTAATGAACTAACCGCCGCCGATATCAGCAAAGCAGCTAAAAAAGGAGATAAAATAGCCATTGCAGCTTTTGAACATACCGGAAAGATGCTGGGATATAAACTGGCCGATGTGGTTGCCCATACCAATCCCGAAGCCATCTTTTTATTCGGAGGCCTGACACTGGCCGAAGATCTGATCTTTGAACCTACCCGCAGACATATGGAACAGAATCTGCTTAAAATCTATAAAGGGAAGGTAAAACTGCTACCCTCAAAACTGAATACACAAAATGCAGCCGTTCTCGGAGCCAGTGCGCTCGTTTGGCAAAACAATAAATAATCAGTCATGTTAAAAGAAACACTAGTCAATTATATTAAAAGCGGAATAAGTAAGGGATGGGACATCAAAGCCCTCTCCAATTATATGGAAAAGGATTTTACCTATCGTGAGATTGCCGTTTTGATTGCAAAAATTCATCTTTTTTACCGGGATAACGGGATTAACGAAGGAGATAAAGTTGCGCTTGTCGGAAAAAATTCGGTGCACTGGGCCATTATTTATCTGGCCACTATAACTTACGGAGCCGTTATTGTTCCCCTATTGCCGGATTTCAGGCCGGAAGATATTCAGAAGCTTATACACCACTCTGACGCATTGGCTTTATTTGCCGAGATATCTCTCTTTGAGCCTTTGGATCCAAAGACCTTCCCCAAAATAAAGACCGTTGTGAAGCTGGATGATTTTTCGTTGTTACAGACGTCTGAGAAAAAAACAGAATCTTTTTTCAGGGAGTGGGATCAACGATTTAAAAAAGAGTATCCACAGGGATACCGAAAAGAGGACCTGATCTATCCTGAAATAACCAATGACAAACTGGCGGTCATCAGTTATACCTCAGGCACCACCGGCAATTCCAAAGGCGTCATGTTGTCACACAACTCACTGGCGGCCAATGTCCGTTATGCTCATAATCATATGCCCCTGGAAGCAGGAGACCGTATTGTTTCTTTTCTGCCCCTGGCCCATGCTTATGGCTGTGCTTTCGAATTTCTGTTTCCTTTCACCCTGGGATGTCACATCACTTTCCTGACCAAAACGCCATCCCCGCAAATTATCACCAAGGCATTTGATGAGATTAAGCCGAGGCTGATCCTTTCGGTACCGCTGGTGATTGAAAAAATATATAAGAAGAACATTGTACCTTCTCTCCGGAAGCCTGTGATGCAAATCCTTCTGAAAACCCCTTTGATAAATAAATTGCTTTACAAGACTATTAACAAAAAAATCCATCATGTTTTCGGCGGTATCTTCAGAGAGGTGGTCATCGGAGGCGCAGCTTTCAATCCTGAGGCCGAACTGTTTTTTACAAAGATAAAGTTTCCGTTTACGGTTGGTTATGGTATGACCGAATGCGGACCCTTGATTAGCTACGCTTCCTGGAATACCCGGAAGCTTTTATCTGCCGGCCGTCCTGTGGATACGCTGGATGTCAGGATTGACTCCTCTGACCCTGAGAAGACAGCAGGGGAAATTCTGGTAAAAGGAGACAATGTGATGGATGGATATTACAAAAATGAAGAAGCTACCCGGGAAGTGCTGGAACCTGATGGCTGGCTTCATACCGGTGATCTGGGAACCATAGACAAGGAAAAAAATATTTTTATCCGCGGAAGGAGTAAAAATATGATCCTCGGACCTTCGGGACAAAATATCTACCCGGAAGACATTGAAACGGTAATGAATAATCACCCTCTGGTGGGCGACTCCCTGGTTGTAAACCGGGAGCACCTCATTGTAGCACTTGTCTATCCTGATCCTGATCAAATGAAAAAAGAAAGTATTACAGAAGACAAATTACCGGAGATCATGGACGACATCAGGAAAACAGTTAACCGGGAGCTGGCATCTTTTATGCAGATACACAAGATTGAAGTCCGGAAAGAAGACTTTCAGCGGACGCCTAAGCGGAATATCAAACGGGTGAAGTATCAGTGAAGAAAGATTCCGTCATTATTGTTGCAGGAGGAGAAAGCCGCAGGATGAACAGTCCGGTACCCAAGCAGTTTTTAAACCTTGGAGAATATCCGGTATTATGGCATACGATCATGGCTTTTTACCGCTATGACCCCGGCCTGCAACTGGTATTGGTACTACACAAAGACCGGATATCTTACTGGAGAACATTATCAGCATCTTTTCTTCCCAAACCGGATTATCTCATCACTGCCGGGGGAGAAACACGTTTTCATTCGGTAAAAAACGGTTTACGACTGATAGAAACTTCCGGGCTGACGGCCGTTCACGATGGCAGCCGTCCGCTGATTTCTTCAGAATTGATCCGTTCGGCCTTTCAGACTGCCCGGGAAAAAGGGAATGCTGTCCCGGTCCTTCCTGTCAGCGACTCTCTGCGTGTAATCACAAACGATGGAAACAGACCCGTTGACCGTTCGTTGTTCCGAAGCATCCAGACTCCTCAAATCTTCCCGACAGATCTCCTGAAAAAAGCATTTCAACAACCCTTCCTGCCGGAGTTTACAGATGAAGCTACGGTAGTGGAAACCCTGGGTGAATCCATTCATCTGGTGGAAGGTGAAAAACGGAATATCAAGATCACTACGGAATTTGACCTGGAAATAGCCAAAACCTTACTTTATTCCAATGTTAAATAGTTTTTTGGCACAGATTTTGATCTTTATCTGTCACAGACAATCTTCCACATATACTTGAGTCAATCAGGGCAGCCAGGCATAAAAAACCTGGCTTTATTTTTGTATTTTTGCACACCTGTATTTATTAAAACAAAAAAAGAGGTATGTTAAAAATATATAATACGCTCATACGGCAGAAGGAAGAATTCAGACCTATCAATCCTCCTCATGTAGGTATGTATGTATGCGGACCTACGGTTTACGGGGATGCTCATCTGGGCCATGCCAGGGCAGCCATCAGTTTTGATTTGCTTTACCGGTATCTGAAACATCTGGGGTACAAGGTCCGTTATGTACGAAATATCACCGATGTAGGTCACCTGGAGAACGATGCAGACTCGGGAGAAGATAAAATCGGGAAAAAAGCCCGTTTGGAAGAGCTGGAGCCCATGGAGATCGTCCAGCGTTACACCAACAGTTACCATAAAAACATGGAGCAACTCAACACGCTTGCTCCGGATATTGAACCCCATGCCTCCGGACATATCATCGAACAACAAAAATTCACGGAAAAAATTCTCAGGCGGGGATATGCTTATGAGATCAACGGATCTGTTTATTTTGATGTAGAAAAATACAATCAAAAATATCATTATGGTAAATTATCCGGCAGAAAACTGGAGGATTTAATCAGTAATACCCGCGAACTGGAAGGGCAGGAAGAAAAGAAAAATCCTTTTGATTTTGCTCTCTGGAAGAAAGCTACTCCCGGTCACATCATGAAATGGCCTTCCAAATGGAGCGAAGGTTATCCTGGCTGGCACATCGAATGTTCCACGATGAGTACCAAGTACCTGGGAGACACTTTTGATATCCACGGGGGAGGCATGGACCTGTTATTCCCCCATCATGAATGTGAAATTGCCCAGTCCACAGCCGCTCTGGGAAAAGAATCTGTCCGCTATTGGATGCACAATAACCTGATTACCATCAACGGCCAGAAAATGGGGAAGTCATTGGGAAATGCCATTTCTCTCAATGATGTTTTTTCCGGTAAACATAAACTGCTGGAAAAAGCTTATTCTCCCATGGCGGTACGTTTCTTTATCCTTCAGGCACACTATCGCAGTACCCTTGATTTTTCCAACCGGGCGATCCAGGCTTCCGAAAAAGGGCTGGAGCGTTTGTTTGACGGGATAGAAATACTGAACAAAATAAAACCCGGCGAAAAAAGCACTTTTGATCCGGACGGCCTGTCTGAAAAATGCCGCGATGCCATGAATGATGACCTGAACACACCGGTATTGCTCTCCCATCTCTTTGAAGGAGTTAAACAGGCTCATCTTATCGCTTCGGGTGAAGGCAGTCTGACAGCAGAAGATCTGGAGAAAATAAAAACACTATTTAGTGTTTTTGTAACAGATATCTTAGGTCTCATACCGGAAGAAAAGCCGGCACAAAAGACCATCACAGATGAGCTGGTCAACATGCTTCTCGACTTGCGGCTGGAGGCAAAAAAACGTAAAGATTTTGATACGGCCGACAGGATCAGGGCACATCTCCTGGAAAACGGCATCGAGGTAAAAGATATCCCCGGAGGTTACGAGTGGCAATGGAAATAAAACCTCCTGCCCCCACCAACTTTAGGCACTTTAG
>CAYLJE010000052.1:0-15543 GCA_964383915.1 uncultured Rikenellaceae bacterium | reverse complement strand
CAAATCTAAAAAAATCTTTTGAGGTCGAATGAGATAGGTATATATTTTTTCTAAATAGTACAAAAACTTTTTATTTGAGATTTTTTTTTATCATTGTGTACTTAACTTTGTACAAAATGGAAAATGCCAAACCCCGTGTTATCAGGGACTACGACAAATTGGATAAACATCTTCAGGAACAGATAAAACTGATTTATCAGGAAGGGTTTAGTAAATATCTGATTACTTTCCTTAATAAAGACGGAAAATATGTCAGTGCACTGCCCTTTGAAACAGAGGATCATTATTATCTGATCCGCATGACACAAGACGAAGCGGATATAATTATCAGTGAGGATGAAGATTATGATGATGATGGCGTGCTAAAAGATGAAGTAAAGGAGTTATTCGAAGATAAATATGCCGAAATGGAGTACTTATCTGAACAATCCGAAATAAAACGTGTAGAAGAAGAAAAAAAAAACGACACGAGGATAAACAATCACGGGGATGAACCTCAAACTTAATTTTAGAAACTTATTCCGCAGCAAGTTGCCCCAAAGAGTGGAGTCACCCCCTTTTTAAAGATAAAAGTACAGAAAATGTCTTTTCAATATCTTTGTCCGATACAACAATGGTAAATTCATTCGTTGTGGAAATTACCTCTGTTATGTTGATCCCTTCCCATGCCAGGTTTTTTAAAATAAAATAGTAAAAGCCGGAAACTTCAGTGTTTTCAGCAGGTAATTTCATGGTTATGGAGGAAAGCCCGTTTTTTCGGGATAATAACTTTTCATCCCGAAAATATATATCCATGAGATGTACTCCATGGTTACTGAGAATGATGGTTGTTTCATTTACCCCCTGTGAAAAAGTACAAAATATTTCTCTTGACTTTCCGATGGCTTGCAGAAATTCAGACTGGTGTACAATCAGGGTTTGTGAGTTTTGAAAAGTGAAGTCCATCAGGTTAGTCCTTGTAACCATATCTCCAAGATTATGAACAAAATTTCTAAGGTCAATGTTTACCGAATCTCGAATGTCTGCCGGTAAGCGACTGATTGCCATTATGATTGCACTCTCAGTGATTTGTTTGTGAACTCTTTTTTCTATACGGGATTTGAGCTTGCGTGCCAGCGATGATTGGTTGATCAACCCGTCCAGTAATAACTCTTCTAGAAAAGGAGTGTTATGAATCTCTTGTCTGGCTGCTTCGGATATAGAAATCATGACGTTATAAATTTAACACAAAGTTAAAATATTGTTTAAATTATTAAAATATTTTACAAATAATTTTTTGAACCGTATTTTTATGGTGTAAATATTTAAAGGGAAAAGAATGATCGTCTTGAAATTTGGAGGAACCTCTTTGGAGACTCCTGAAAGGTTTGAGAAGTTGCCTGCTTTATTGCGACAGGAGAAACAAGCCGTGGTGGTGTTGTCAGCGATTGCCGGTACAACAGATAATCTTGTAAGGATAAGCAAATACCTGGAGAACGGAGAAGTAGAACAAGCCCTTAACAGTGTCTCGGAACTGGAACAATTTTATTCCCGTTTTATTTATGGATTATTTGAATGGACAAATCATTATAACCAGGCACGTTTGTTTATAGAGAGCCGGTTTATCAGATTATATGGTTTGCTGGAGAAACCTTTTTCGGGAGATGTGGAGCATGAAATTCTGGCACAGGGGGAGCTGTTATCCACGGGGATCCTGCGCTGTTTATTAACATCAAAAGATGTGAAATTTACCTATCTTTATGCCCCGGATTTTTTGGTTAAAACGGAGGATGGCTTACCGGATCAGGAAAAATTAACTCATGAGCTGCAAAGGGTGATGGCAGCAAATGATGGTTCTGATATTTATCTCACCCAGGGATTTATTTGTCGCAATAAGCAGGGGAAGATTGATGTGCTGGGCCGTGGAGGCGGCGATTTTACAGCAAGCCTGATCGGAGCTGCACTCGATGTCTCCGAGATACAGATATGGACGGATATCGCAGGAGTACAAAACAATGATCCCCGGGTGGTAGAAGATACGATGACTGTTCCTGAATTATCTTATGAAGAAGCAGATGAACTTGCTTATTTCGGTGCCAAAGTATTGCATCCGGCCTGTGTTTTTCCGGCACAGCAAAAAAATATTCCTATCCGGATAAAAAATACCATGAATCCGGAAGCTCCCGGGACAGTAGTCCATGCCATTCATCAGGAATCTACCATCAAAGCAGTAGCTGCCAAAGAGGGGATCACTGCCATCCGTATTCGTTCAGCCCGCATGCTCATGGCTTATGGTTTTTTACGGAAAGTTTTTGAGGTCTTTGAAAAGTACAGGACACCTATTGATATGATCAGTACCTCTGAAATATCTGTTTCTCTGACTATCGACGATCGTTCCCATCTCAGGGAAATTACGGATGAACTGAAACCATTGGGGTCTGTGGAGATTGATGAAAACCAGGCCATCGTATGTGTGGTTGGTGATTTTATGGCAGAAAAGCCGGGCATCGTACGTCATGTGTTGAATGCACTGAAAGATATTCCCGTCAGAATGATTTCTTATGGAGGAAGCATGAACAATGTTTCCTTGCTATTGCATGGCTCTGACAAAAAAAAGGCATTACGTGTCCTTCATTCTTATCTTTTTTTAAATAGTGAAATCCATGTCAACTGAAGATTTAGTTACAAATTTTGAAAAAATATCAACTCCTTTTTATTATTATAATCTGGATTTGTTACAGGAGACGCTGAAGCAGGCTGTAGCGGCTGCCGGCAGGTATGGGTATCATATTCATTATGCGCTGAAAGCCAATGCCGATGGACGATTATTACGCCTGGTGCGTGAAGCGGGTCTGGGAGCCGATTGTGTGAGTGGCAATGAGGTACAGACGGCAGTTAATGCAAGGTTTCCTCCTGCTGATATTTTTTTTGCAGGGGTAGGAAAGACTGACCGGGAGATCAGATTGGCATTATCACACCATATAGGCTGTTTTAATGTTGAGTCAGTGCAGGAACTGCAGGTAATAGAGCAATTAGCTTCTGAATTGGGAACCGTTGCCCCGGTGGCTATCCGCATCAACCCCGAAGTGGACGGACATACGCACCGTTATATTACTACAGGCACAGATTTGAACAAATTTGGAATTCTTCGGCAGGATCTTGAACCGGTTTTTAACATCCTTCAACATTCTTCTTCCTTGCATTTCAAAGGGATCCATGTGCATATCGGATCTCAGATTACGGACATGGGTGTTTACCGGATACTCTGTGAAAAGGTAAATGAGCTACAATCGTTATTTTACAGCAGGGGTCTGAACGTGCGCATCCTGAACATGGGCGGGGGATTGGGTGTGGATTATATTGCGCCAGAAGAACATCCGGTCCCTGACTTTGGCCGTTTTTTCAAGCTCATTCATGAGCATTTGGATGTGATGCCGGGACAGGAAGTTCATTTTGAATTGGGACGTTCACTTGTGGCTCAGATGGGGGATCTTATTACGCGGGTTATATATGTAAAAAATAGCGGTTCCCGTACCTTTATTATCGTAGATGCAGGAATGACGGATTTGATCAGGCCGGCATTGTATGATGCAAATCATCATATTGAAAACCTGACCTACAGAAAAAACAAAACAAATGAATCCCCTGTTGTCGTGGATATTGCCGGCCCGATTTGTGAAACTGCCGATACTTTTGCCAGGAATATCCGGTTTCCGGTATCAAAAAGAGGAGATGTGTTGGCCATACGCAGTGCCGGGGCATACAGCAGGGTGATGGCCAGTGAATATAACCTCAGAGAGAAAGCCGGGATCGTTTATTCTGATGAGATACTCCCGGAAACTATAAATCTGCAGCCGGCAAACCATGAAATGGGACACAGCATACTCCATCCTACTTAGCAAAACGGGCGTTCGGACGGGTTGCGGCGGAGTCATTCATTTCATGACGGGTGCGAACACCTTGCAGAGACCCATTCTTCAGGTCAACAGGTTTCTTAAATAAAAGAGCATCTGGATAATGATTTTTTCTACCTTTGTTGTCTGGTTCTGTTAAATTTTTGTTTTTGAAAGTATTAAAGATTTTTTAAAAGCATCTGAAAATGAACTCACTGGTACTTGCTTTGATTGCTTTTGCCGGTTACCTTCTGGCATATCATACCTATGGAAAATTTCTTGCACGAAAATTATTCGGACTTACCAATAAACATGTCATGCCTTCGCATGAGTTGCAGGATGGTGTTGACTATGTACCTACGAAAAAGCACATTATCTTCGGGCATCATTTTGCCACAATTGCCGGATTGGGGCCTATTGTCGGACCGGCTATCGGGGTGATCTGGGGTTGGGTGCCTGTGCTGTTGTGGATATTCTTTGGTTCTATTTTTATGGGAGGAGTTCATGATTTTTCTGCCCTGGTTATTTCAGCCCGTAATCAGGGGAAAACCCTGGGTGAGCTGACCGGGGATATCATTAGCCCGTCCACGCGGTATGCCTTCCAGTTTATTATGCAATTCCTGCTCTGGGTGGTTATCTCCATTTTTGCTATGATTGTCGGGATATTATTTGAGATGTATCCCTCATCCGTCTTTCCGGTATGGATGCAGATACCTATTGCTGTCTGGCTGGGTTGGCAGATCAACAGGGGAAAGAATGATTTTGTCTATTCCATTATTGCTGTCATTTTGTTGTATGTGATGGTATTTATCGGGGCGTGGTTGCCTCTGGGATTGACGCCCTTGTATCAGCATTGGATAGCTGATCCTGCCCAGGCCCGGAATCTGGCCATTGTTACCTGGGTGGCCATCCTTTTGATCTATGTGTTTTTTGCTTCAACTATCCCGGTACATAAACTATTGCAACCCCGGGATTTTATCAATGCGTATCAGTTGATTATTGCCATGTTTTTACTTTTCCTGGGTATTGTGGTAGCACACCCGGCTATTACCGCTCCTGCTTTTAATCCTGCAGCCCGACAACCCGGGACGGATATTCCTCATTTGATGCCGATCATGTTTATTACCGTTGCCTGCGGGGCCATCTCCGGATTCCATTCACTGGCAGCCTCCGGTACTACAGTTAAACAAGTGGATCAGGAAGAGGATACTTTGTTTGTGGGGTACGGAGGCATGTTGTTTGAGAGTGTCCTGGCTTTTCTTGTGTTGATGTCAGTAGCTGCCGGAATGGGCATGGGCATGAAAGAAAACGGGCACCTGCTGACAGGGATTTCTGCTTATAACCTGCATTATGCTTCCTGGGTAACGGCCTCCGGCCTGGGGGCTAAATTGGAAGCTTTCGTAGTAGGGGCTTCCAACCTGATGGAAAGTTATGGTATTCCTGCACGGGTAGGGCAGTCAATCATTGCGGTGTTTATCGTGAGTTTTGCAGGAACTACTCTCGACTCGGCTACCCGTATTCAACGCTTGTCCCTGCAGGAACTCCTGACCAACAGACAAGGGAAAGTGGCCAAACCTTTCGGAAACAGATATGTAACTACTTTTATTGTGGTGGCCCTGGCTGCCCTGCTGGCTTTCTCCAAACCTGCCGCCAAAGGAGCCCTGATCATGTGGCCGCTTTTCGGATCCCTGAACCAGCTTGTGGCAGCCCTGGCCCTCGCAGTGGTGACGGTTTACCTGATTAACAAAAAGAAAAATTTCTGGCTCACGGGAATACCTATGCTGTTTGTGCTGATGTTTACCCTGTGGTCCATGATTGATAACCTGATACGCTTTATACATAAGTCTGATATATTGCTCTCAGCTATTTCTTCTATTATCCTTGTGCTGACGGCCTGGTTACTTATCGCGGCAGTCATCTCTTTGTTAAAACGATGGACAGGCAAAACAGCAGATCAAAGAGTAATCAATTAACACGGATGAAACCATAGATAGCTGATTATAAACCGGAAATCCTGCAACATGCCCTGCATGAAGTGGTAAGGTTAACCAAAGAGGGTAAGCTGAAACCGGTAGTAGGGAAAGAGTACCGGGCAGAACAGATCGCCGAAACCCACGATTTCTTCGAAAGCCGCCGGTCCATCGGAAAAATTGTATTACATTGGAGATAGAATTATTTTAAAAATGAATTTTTAATTAAGAACGGATTTTGCGAGTCCTGCTCGCCGGGACGAAGTAATTTCCCATATTGAAAAGGAAATCAGCTAATGAACTTTCTCTATCATTTCCTCGATATCTTTTTCGTGGTTTTCCATTCTTCCCTAAGCTTGTTTAACCTGTTCGGATGGTTATGGAAAAAAACCCGGTTGGCCAATTTGATCACCCTGGGTCTGACCGGGGCATCCTGGTCTTTGCTTGGGATTTTTTATGGGCCGGGATACTGTCCTTTGACCGACTGGCATTTCAGCATCCTGGAGCACCTGGGAAAAATAAATCTTCCCACTTCCTACATCAAGTATCTTCTCGACAGGATTCTGCATACTTCTTTACCTGTCAGGATGGTGGACCACTGGACTCTGATTCTCTTTCTTTTAGCTCTGGCTGTTTCAGTTTATACCAATGTAAGAGATTACTTAAAACATCGCCAGGCTAAAGAGAAAGCATAAACGAAGGGACTCCGATATTTGCAGCTTGTCGAAGCAAAAATCATCATTTTTAGGGATTGCAGGAGCTATGAAAAAGATATATATTTGCTTACGGGGAAAATAATAATGCAAAGGAAAATTACAATAAAAAAGTGGGCCCTGGTTTTTGTAGGAAGTATTTTTTTACTTTCATATGTGAACAAGGCCTTGTTTACCCATACTCACTTGCTTCCGGATGGTCGTGTAGTTGTACATGCACATCCTTACCTGAAACATAAAAATAATCACAGAGATAAAAATCTTCCGGTTCAATCACATCATCACACTAACCAGCAGTATTATTATCTTAGTATTCACTACATATATTATTCTTCTTTTCATTATCTGAGAATTACAGTACCTTATGTGTCCTCAGAAGTGTTTTTTCCGGAAGGAACCTATGTGTTTTTTCCCGAAACGATCCACCTTATCTCGGTCAGGGCCCCTCCTTTGATATAAATCATCTTTGATTGGTTTTATTATTCGCAACAATTATACCTTGTTAGAGGTAAGCTATGTATTTTCCATATGCTTTTTAGAAGCCGGAAGGGTATAATAAAATATACTAACAGAGATAATTATAGTCATTAATGAAAAAGATAATAGTAGTTTATATATTGCTCTTTGTTGCATTTATTCATTTTCCACTCTTTTCGCAACAAACAAAAAAAACAGATGCAAATATTGTGGGACATGTAACCTCCGGGGGGAAGCATTTGCAATACGTTTCTGTTGTAATACAAGGTACAGCCATTGGTACCATGACCGATGCTACCGGACATTATATGCTTGTGAACCTGCCTGTTGGAAAACATATAGTTCATGTTCAAACATTGGGTTTTAAACCACAGGAGAAAGAGATAGAATTGATCGCAAACGTGACAAAAGAAGTAAACTTTGATTTGGAAGAAGATGTATTGGGTTTGGAAGCTGTCGTAGTAACCGGAAATAGATCGGTCATTAAACGTTCTTCTTCTCCGGTAGTGATCAATACGGTTTCCCCTAAGTTATTTTCTGCCATTCAGTCAACGCAAATGCGTGAAGGATTGGATTTTTGTCCGGGGTTACGTACCGAGACCAACTGCCAGAACTGTGGTTTCAGCCAGTTGCGCATCAATGGCATGGAAGGAGCTTATTCACAAATACTGATTAATGGACATCCCATTTTCAGTAGCCTGGCAGGGGTTTATGGATTGGAAATGATTCCCTCTAATATGATTGATCGTATTGAGGTAGTACGTGGGGGTGGTTCAGCCTTGTATGGTAGTAACGCCATCGCCGGTACAGTGAACATCATGCTAAAGGATCCACTGTCCAATACCTTCTCGACAGGAGTAAATACTGGAGTTACCGGAGTAGGTGTTCCGGGAAGCAGGAAACCTGCACAAGATATTTCTGTGCAGACAAATACCTCTGTGGTTAGTAGTGATCACATGGTGGGCATGGCTTTGTTCGGTTATTATCAGAATAAATCTCCTTTTGATGCAAACGATGATGGATTCTCCGAATTACCAAAAGTGAATAATTCTACTTTCGGTATTAGGGGATTTCACCGGCTGGGATACCACAGCAAGTTAACAGTGGATTTTTTTAATATAAAAGAAAGCAGAAGGGGTGGAGACCGGTTTGACGAACCTGAACACGAAGCAGGTATTGCAGAATCCATCAACCATCTGATTACAACCGGGTCGGCAACTTATGATCTTTTTCTTCATGAAAATGATCAGTTTTCTGCTTTTATATCTGCGCAGGGAATCAACAGAAAATCATATTATGGAGCCCATCAGTCACTAAAAGATTATGGTCATACGGGTAATCTGACGTATGTTACCGGCCTGCAATATAAAACGTACTTAAAAGACTTGAAATTAATTACAGGTATAGAACGGAGAGGAGAAAATCTGAAGGACCGAAAAATGGGTTATCCTGATTTTGAAAATGCGCTGATCGTAAACGATACCATCGTTTCGATACCCCATGTTCCCAATACGATTGTAGCTATGCAAAATAGTGCAACTTCCGGGATATTTTTTCAATCTGAATACCGAATCTTCCGCTGGACCTTTTCTGCCGGGTTACGCTATGACCATTATGTAATTTCCGATAAGCTGCTGTCGGGAAAAAATAATTCGGGGAATGTATTTAGTCCGCGAATTAATATTAAATTTGATATTTCTCAGGCTTTGCATTTACGTGGAAATGTATCCAAAGGGTACCGGGCTCCCCAGATATTCGACGAAGATCTGCATATTGAATCTTCCGGTTCGCGACAGGTTATCATTAAAAATGCACCTGATCTGAAACAGGAGACCAGCCGTAGCTACGGATTGTCACTTGATCTTCATAAGGAAGATGGAAATATTAAATATGAATTCCTGATGGATGGATTTTATACCCGGCTGATACATCCTTTTGTTAATACTTATGGATCCCCGGATGAAAAAGGAGTGGTTATTTATACCCGTATTAATGCTGATGAAGGGGCCGTAGTTCAGGGAATAAATCTTGAAATGAATGTAGTGCCTGCTCATAAAGTTAAAATAAAAACGGGATGGACCATACAGAACAGTGAATATTCAAAATCCCAGGATTTTAATGAAACTCATTTTCTCAGGACACCAAACAGTTATGGGTATGCAGTGGTTAATGTGGAACCAACCACTTTTTTTAGTGTAGCAGTAACATATAATTATACGGGGAAAATGCTGGTACCCTATTTTGGTGCAGATTTACCTGATCCCAATGCCGGAACTTTAAGGAAAAGTCCGGTCTTTCATAATGTGGGGACGAAAATGTCCTACACTTTTACTTTGAACGGAACGAAGATACGTCTTTATGCTGCCTTGAAAAATATGTTTAATGCTTATCAGAAAGACTTTGACAAGGGGATTAACCGGGATCCCGGCTATATTTATGGTCCTGCATATCCGCGTACCATTTATTTTGGGATAAAGTTCGGAAATACACTGTAGCAGAGAAGATTTTCAGATGCGCAGGGTGGCAATGAGTCTTTTGGGAAACAGTATAAGATCCAGGGCAGCAGTGATCGAAGGAATAACAATGTCCGCGGCAAGTAAGGCTTCTGTGGCAGCTCCCTCCGGGCCGGTGATGCCAATCCCCAGGGCAGCCGTGCGTAACATATTTATGTCATTCATGCCGTTGCCAATGGCAATACAACGTTGCTCCCCCCATTTTTTTACAAATGTTTCTTTTTGTAAAGCCTGACGTTCCGGAGAAAGGATGACCACTTGACAGATTATATCTTTAAATTGTCCGGTAGCCGTTCCAAAGGTGTCGGCCGTCAGGATATGTACCAGGAGATTTTTTTTTGCAAGGGCTGTGATTCGTTCTTCTACGCCGGGAAGCAAAACACCGTCCAGGGCCAGCGTACCATTCAGGTCAAGCACGAGATGCTCTATTTCCAGTTTTTCCTTCCTTCCGGGAATGCTAATTTCAATCATACTTGTTGTTTTTGCGGCTAAATTACGATTTATTTAAAAACAAAGGATGAAAGGTTCCCATGTTTGTATAGGGGATGTTTCACGCAAGAATGCAAAGCAGGAATAGTAAGCACGCTGAAAAGCAGCGTGTACGTTTCTTTAATCTTTTTCTTTTATCTTGTTTAAAAACCTTACCTTTGCAGGTTCTAAAAAACGAGGGGTAATAAAGTATGCAATCTATCAGGAATATAGCAATCATTGCACATGTGGATCATGGGAAAACAACGCTGGTTGACCGAATCATTCAGGAATGTAAAGTGCTGGATGAACGGAAAGAGATGGGTAATCTGATCCTTGACAGTAATGAGCTGGAGCGTGAGAGGGGAATAACTATTGTTTCGAAAAATGTTTCTGTCAGATACGAAGGGGTGAAAATTAATATTATAGATACTCCCGGACATTCCGATTTTGGTGGGGAAGTGGAAAGGGTCTTGCGTATGGCTGATGGCGTTTTACTCCTTGTGGACGCTTTTGAGGGTCCGATGCCTCAAACGCGTTTTGTGCTTAGTAAAGCATTGCAACTGGGATTGAAACCTATTGTGGTGATCAATAAGGTAGATAAAACGAATTGTCGTCCTGAGGAAGTGCAACAGGATGTCTTTGAACTGATGTTCAGTCTGGATGCTACCGAAGATCAGTTGGATTATGAGACGATGTTTGGTTCATCAAAGGAAGGGTGGATGAGCCGGGACTGGCAGCATCCTACGGGAAATATCAGGCCGTTGCTGAATATTATCCTGAAAGTGATTCCGGAAGCCCCGTATAAAGAAGGACCGCTACAGATGCAGATATCTTCGCTTGATTATTCCTCTTTTGTTGGTCGTATTGCCATAGGCAGAGTCTATCGCGGCAACCTCGTTAGCGGACAGGAATACATGTTATGTAAAAGAGATGGAAGCATGACCCCGCTGAAAGTGAAAGAGTTATTTGTGTTTGAAGGACTCGGACGTGAAAAAGTTTCTTCGGTTCGAAGCGGGGATGTTTGTGCCATCGTTGGACTGGAAGATTTTGATATAGGGGATACCCTGGCTGATCCGTTACAACCGGAAGCACTGCCGAGAATCAAAGTGGATGAGCCGACCATGAGTATGCTCTTTACCATTAATAATTCTCCCTTCTTCGGACAGGAGGGGAAGTATGTTACGTCACGTCAGCTCAGGGAACGTTTGTTTAAGGAAACTGAAAAAAACCTGGCATTACGTGTAGAGGAAGCCGGATCAGAAGATAAATTTCTGGTATATGGACGGGGTGTATTGCACTTGTCTATCCTTGTAGAAACCATGCGTCGTGAAGGATATGAGTTTCAGGTAGGAAAACCGCATGTCATCTTTAAAGAAATAGACGGGAAAAGAATGGAGCCGATAGAGTCGTTGGTAATAGATGTTCCGGAGGAGTATGCCGGGAAGACCATTGATCTGGTGAACCAGCGGAAAGGGGATATGAAGGTTATGGGGCCCAGGGGTGATCGAATCCATCTGGAGTTTTCCATTCCCTCCAGAGGACTGATAGGCCTGCGGAATACCCTCCTGACAACAACGTCCGGGGAAGCTGTCATTGCTCACCGTTTTGAAGGGTATGAATCTTACCGGGGAGAGATCGTGACCCGGCACAACGGATCGCTCGTTTCATTAGATACCGGCAAAACACTGGCTTATGCCCTGGATAAATTACAGGACCGTGGCCGTTTCTTCGTGGAACCCGGAGAACGTGTGTATAAAGGGCAGGTAGTGGGGGAACATACCCGCGATAAAGACCTGGATATAAATATCCTTAAAGCAAAGAAATTGAGTAATATGCGGGCAGCCGGATCGGACACGGCTGTAAAAATAGCTCCGAAAGTAAAATTTTCTCTTGAAGAGGCCATGCAATATATCCGGGATGACGAATACCTCGAAATTACTCCCAAAAACCTTCGTATGCGGAAAAAATCCCGGACTGTACTCCCTGGAAAATAAGGATTATGCCATCGGCATTTTCTTATCTTATTTTAACGTAAATTCCTTTGTCATCCCTTCTTCCGAATGAAAGCCCACCATAACCCGGAATTTCCCGGGCTCTACCGTATAATGCATCTCGCGGTTCCATAACCCCAGGTTTTCTTTGGTCAGGGTAAAATGGAGGTTTTGGCTTTCTCCCGGTTGTAGTTTCACACGACGGAAGCCTGCCAGTTGTTTTACCGGCGTGGTCACACTGGCTGTTTCATCACGGATATACAATTGCACTACCTGGGTGCCGGCACGGTCTCCTGTATTGGTTATTTTTACGGAAACATACACCTCTTCGCCGGTTTTCTTCTCCGGATCAACGGTCAGACTGTCCAGACGGAAAGTCGTATAGCTGAGTCCGTATCCAAAGGGATAAAGAGGAGTTCCCGGCATATCCACATATCGGTGGCCGGAGGAAGGTTTATGGTCATAATAAAAGGGCAACTGACCCACAGAACGGGGAATGGTAACCGGTAATTTGCCGGAAGGGTTAACCTCTCCGAAGAGCACTTCGGCGATAGCGATACCACCCTCTTGTCCCGGAAACCAGCCCTCCAGAATAGCCGGGACATGGGCTGCAGCCCAGTTTATGCTCAAGGGTCTTCCATTCAGGAATACAGCCACCACAGGTTTTCCGGTAGCTACCACCTCCTGCAATAGCTTCAGCTGGTCGGGATCGGGGGCCAGGGATGCTTTATCTTTTCCTTCACCCACCATATCACGGGTTTCTCCCAACACTACCACGGCAGCATCGGACATGGAGGCCGCTTCGGCAGCTTTGTGGATATAATGGGATTGAGGTTTGTCGCCGGATTCCACCATGCGCCACATAAAACGAATACCGGCAAATCCTTCTTCTTCGGCAAAGTCGATGCGTACCGGATATTTGTAACCGGCCACTAAATTTACCTCACGAGTCTTCATAACATTGACATCATATGGATCCCAGTTATCAATAACCAGCTTATTATTGAGGAATAGCCTCCCTTTATCATCGGTAATGATCCCCAGTTCATATCTTCCGCTGATAGCGGGTACAAGATAGCCCGTCCAACGGGCTGAAAAATGATCTACGGGAATATTTTTATCCGGAGATCCGGTTATCCAGTTAGCCGCCATCATTGTGTCTGTTCTCGTAAAACCCGGTTTTCCTGAAAGGGAATCATTGGAAAAATATCTACCTGTTAATCCTTTCTTACCGGGTACCTTTACTTCAGGTATTAAAAACTCATTGGGCACCACGGTGAACACTTTTTTAGGCAGTAGGCCGACAGCATGCAGAATGGTTATTTTCTTTCCATATTTGTTTCTAATACCCTCTAGTACGGTTATCCCCCTGGTATGTGCCGTATAATCCCCCATTGCTTGGCGGTTAGCCATCGGGCCAATGACCGCCAGTGTTTTGATATCTGTGGACAGGGGCAGGGTGTGATTCTGATTTTTTAACAGGATAATGGCTTCTCTGGCAGCTTTCAGGGCCAGTTGTCTATGTTCTTTGGTGGCAAAACGTTTCCTGACCAGAGAAGTGTCAGTATAAGGATGGTCAAACAGTCCCAGCAGAAATTTTACACGTAGGATGCTGCTGACAGCCCGGTTTACAGCCTGTATGGAGAGACTCCCGTCTTTTACGGCCTGCAGGATACTCTTCCGGAAAGTGTCATGGTCATAATCATAAAATTGCATATCTGTGCCTGCTCCCACTGCCTGGCTGATTGCTTCTTCCGGTGTGGCAGCTGTGTGATGGGTGTTCTGTTGCATGCCGATGGCACCCAGATCACATAAAACAAAACCCTTGAAGCCCCATTCTTTTCGCAGGAGGTCTGTCAGCAACCATTTGTTGCTGACACAGGGGATCCCGTCTATTTCATGATAAGCAGCCATAACGCCCATGGCTCTTCCCTGGCGGAAAGCTGTTTCAAAGACCTTTAAGAAGCTGCTCCGTGCTTCCCGTTCACCGATGGATACAGGGGCCGTGTTACTCCCTGCTTCAGGAATACTGTGAACCCCAAAGTGTTTGGGTTCGGCAACCACCGACCGTGAACTGAACAAAGTATCTCCCTGTAAACCTTTGACCATGGCCAGTCCTGTTTGTGCTGCCAGCCATGGATCTTCTCCATAGGTTTCTTCTGTTCGGCCCCATCGCGGATCTCGTGCCAGTCCGAGGACAGGAGCCAGTACCATATCCACCCCATGACAGCGTGTCTCCTCAGCAACTGCACGGCCGATTTGACGCACTACGGCTGTATCCCACATACTTGCCAGGGAAATGGCCTGGGGAAAAACCGTACTTCCTTTCCCCAGATAGCCATGGAGTGCTTCTTCGATAAACAGGACAGGAATATGCAACCGTGAATGTCCGATGGCATATCGTTGCATTTCATTCACCATTTCAACATCTTCAGGATAGAGATCATGCACGGACCCAATCCCTGTTTTTCCAATGATTTTTTTTATCTTTTTCCCGTCCCAGAGACGGTTGGTAGTCAGTTCTTCCCCTCGGAACATATCCATCTGCCGGATTTTTTCCTCCAGGGTCATTTTCCTGACAAGGTTTTTCACCCTGCGCTCTACCGGCACGTTTTCCCGGAGGTAGCGGGGTTTAATATGCAGATATTTACAGGAAACCAAAAAAGAGAACAGGATGATTATTAAGAAAATGGGTAAACGTATTTTCATCATTAGAATGTTTATTGTTTGATTCACAAAGCTAATGAAAATAACAATAAATTACGATATGTCTTTACCGATATTCAATACAAATTATTAACTTTGAGTATCCAATAAAAATAAAATATAATATAATCCAATGAAACGTTTGTTATCGTTATCTTTCATTCTTTTTGTTTTGGTACCGGGTGTCTTTGCAAGAATATGGCTTCCTTCCATTCTTTCTGATAATATGGTGCTGCAACAAAAATCCAGGACGACCATCCGGGGCTGGACAACCAATGCCGGTGAAACCATTATAGTGACCGGATACTGGAATAACCAGCCTGTAAAAACCCAGGCTTACCAGGGAGTATGGTCTGTGAAATTATTTACTCCGGAGGCCGGAGGACCCTATGAAGTGACAATCCGGGGACATGAAAAAATTGTATTGCATAATGTGATGATCGGAGAAGTATGGATTTATTCCGGGCAGTCCAATATGGAAAGAACACCTTTTTATTATGTGCAGATTGCACCGTTTAATTATAACAAACAGGGGGGATGGCTGCCGCTATTGTCCGGGATGCACGGTTGAAAACTCTTTATAAGGTGCCTAACACAGGAATGGCTGTGACCAATGATATCGGGAACCTGAAGAACATCCACCCCAAAGACAAACAGGATGTTGGGAAAAGACTGGCATATTGGGCCCTGGCAAAAACATACGGTATAGATACCATCGTATATAGCGGGCCATTGTATAAATCTATGGATATCAATGGTAAAAAGGCTGTTATACACTTCGATTATACCGATGGGGGTCTCACGAAAAAGGGAAAAGAGCTGAAAGAATT
>CAYLJE010000051.1:0-15654 GCA_964383915.1 uncultured Rikenellaceae bacterium | reverse complement strand
TGCCGGGGGTGAATATCCTTATTAAAGGGACTGATAAGGGAACAATTACTAATGTAGATGGAAATTACAGTATTGAAGTTCCTCAAGGGGCAAAGAGCCTAACATTCTCATTTGTCGGGATGGTAGCTCAGGAAATCACTATTGGTACCTCAACTCGGATTAACGTAACAATGGTTGAGTCAGCAATTGGTCTGAAAGAGATCGTTGTTACTGCTTTGGGTATTAAGCGGGGGAAAAGATCCCTGACTTATAGTACTCAAACTACCGGTACTGAAGCATTGACAGAAGCAAGGGAATTGAATGTTCTGAATTCTTTAGAAGGGAAAGTGGCCGGCTTAGCAATAAATTCGTCAGGAAGTGGATTAGGTGCTCCCACCCGTGTAATTCTACGGGGAAACCGTTCTCTTTCTGGTGACAGTCAGCCTCTTTATGTAGTTGATGGAGTTCCATTAAAAACTCCGACTAATCTTAGTCCTGACGATGTTGCTTCTATAAATGTTTTGAAAGGTCCAAATGCTGCTGCTCTTTATGGGAGTGCCGCTCAAAATGGTGTTATTATTATTGAGACTAAGAAAGGTGCGGCTACTGGTGTGCATGTAAGCCTCAACAATACATATTTAGTTTTGGACCCTGAATTGTCTATTCCATTTCAAAATGTTTATGGCCAAGGATTGGGGGGTGTATATCAAAAAACAAATGAATTTGCCTGGGGCCCTAAAATGGAAGGCCAAATGGTAGATAATTGGTCGATAGATCCTGCGGATGCGGGAACACAATATGTTTTTTCTCCTCAACCCGATAATAAGATAAAAATTTACAATAGGGGATTCAATTTTGCTTCCAATTTGTTCGTCAGTGTCGGTGGTGAAAAGACACAAACCGCATTTTCTTATACGTTTACTAACGCCAACGGAATTATACCGAACAATGCGCTGCAAAGACACAATATATCTCTGAGAATAAATAATAAGCTTTCCAAAAGACTTTCATTGGATACTAAGATTAATTATATAAACCAGAAAATTAATGATCAACTAGCGGAGGGGGAATCGAATTTTAATCCTGACCGGCAGATATATACTATGCCGCCTAATATCCATTTAGCAGATGCCAAACACTATCAATATATTGCATCATCAGGGCAGCTTAAACAAAATTATTGGAATCCTACTTCTACTACAGGATGGAATCCTTTCTGGATATTAAATAACGATCCCAATTCGAATGTTTCGGAGAGAATTATTGCCACAACTTCCTTTACCTACCGTATTACTGATGCACTAAAATTGATGGTGAGGGGATCATACGATGGTGGAAACCTCAGCAGGGAAGAAAAATTATTTAATGATACTTATGTCAGAGCCCCACATGGCAGATATATTTTATCTAAAAGTAATAATTTCCAATTATTTAATGATTTTATATTGTCCTACAAAAAGAATTTTTTCAAAAATTTAGTTGGTTCTTTTAATTTGGGAGGAAGTATGCAGAAAGTACGCAACAATTCACTTAGTTCCAATACCGGAGCAGCAATGGTTGTTCCCAATTTCTTTTCATTAAGTAATACCAGTTTGCCGAGGACATATAATAACCCTGGGCCGGGTTTTAATGTAAATTCTGTTTATGCTTTCGGTAATATTGCATGGAAGAATTCGCTATTTTTGGATGTAACCGGTCGAAACGACTGGAGTTCGACTTTACCTGCAGACAGTAGGTCCTATTTTTATCCTTCGATTGGAGTAAGTGCAGTACTTAATGATTTAATTCCATCCTTCCCCACTTTCATTTCATTTGCTAAATTAAGGGCTTCTTTTGCTACCGTAGGTAATAGTGCGCCTCCCTATATGTTAGATCGTACAGCTTCTTTTAGAGCAGGTGGAAATTATGGTTTTTTGTCCTTTAGTAGCATCCTTCCCAATCCAAAACTTCTTCCGGAAAAGACAAAATCTACTGAAGTGGGACTCAACATGAGATTTTTTAAGAACCGGTTAAGATTAGATTATACAATGTATAAAACAAATACATTAAATCAATTATTTACAGTTTCCTTACCGGTAGGGTCAGGAGCAGCAAAATATTTTACGAATGGTGGAAATGTACAAAATAAAGGGATCGAATTGCTTTTGTCAGGGACCCCGGTAAAAACCAAAACATTTAATTGGGACATAGATTTTAACTTCTCTACCAATCGTAATATGGTGTTATCGATCTCTGATGAACGGCCAAAAATAGTGGTTGCACATTCGTATCTTCGTGAATTCGTTCTTGAACAAGGCAAACCTTATGGACAAATTTATTCAAAAGGATGGGTAAGAGATGATCAGGGAAGAGTAATTGTTGGTAGTGATGGAATGCCTGAAATTACTCATGGAATGACTGTGCCAGTAGCCAATTTTAACCCTGATTGGCGAGGAGGTTTGACTAATACCATTACGTATAAAAGTTTCAGCTTAAGTTTTCTGATTGAACATAGACAAGGTGGAAGTATTATATCGATGTCAAAAGCCATTTTGGACGGATCAGGACTTACAAAACGGACACTTGATGGAAGAAATGGAGGACTCATATTTGGGAAAAACTTATTTAGCAATGAGACCGCTGTATTAGCAGATGGTTCGCCTAATACGATTCCTATTACAGCACAAACTTTTTGGTTAGGTGTCGGAGGCCGAAATACGCCGGTAGGAGAAGCGTTTGTTTGTAATGCAACCAATACACGTTTAAGGGAATTGACATTTGGTTACTCGCTTCCCCAAAAAATGCTTGCTAATTTACATATTAGCAATTTGAAAATTTCATTGGTGGGCAGAAACTTATTCTATATATATAGAGCTTCCCCAGAATTGGATACAGATTTCATGAAAGGGACATCTCCGTCTTCTGAAGGTTTTGAATCTTTTGCACCTCCTACAACAAGATCCATGGGACTTAACCTGAAAGTGGACTTTTAAATAAATTATGAATGAAACTTTTTAATAAAAAAAATATAATCATGATTACTAATTCAAATTTTAAAAAGGCAGCTTTCATGAGCTTGTTAGTCATGCTTCTGATTGGGACTTTAAGCTGTACAAAAAATTTCGATGAGATTAATACTCCCCAAAATAAGATCGTTTCCAGTAAAGTGGATGCGTCACTACTGGGTCAGGAATTTGCTTACGCTGAATATTATGGCTTGCTTGCGGGGGCATTTCAGGTGGCTGAAAATCTGTATTCTGATATTTATGCACAATATTTTGCAACCACACATCCCCGTTTTAATTCAGATCAATATGCAGAACAGGGGGCTTGGACCAATATTTCTTGGAATAATTTTTATGCCCATCCTGCCCCACAACTATTGTTTGTCGAAAATTTTACCAAGGATAATAACATGCCTTTGGCTAATGCTATCGCCAAAGTATGGAGAGTAGAAATGTACCATCGTATGTCGGACTATTTCGGCCCCATTATTTATTCTCATTTTGGTAATAAAAAAACCAGTGTGCCTTATGATTCACAGAAAGACATTTATCATAGTTTTTTCATGACGTTGGATAGTGCAGTACAGGTTTTAAAACAGAATGCCGGAGGTAATGCATTTGGTGGGAACGACCAAATTTATGGTGGCAATGCAGATCAATGGTACCTTTTCGCCAATTCATTAAGATTACGATTGGCCATGCGGTTGGCTTATGTGGAACCTGCTTTGGCTCAAAAAGAGGCAGAAAAAGCAGTAAGTGCCGGAGTGATTTTAAACAATTCTGATAATGCAAATGTACTGTCAACAAAGAATTCTATGAACTGGTTATCTCAAATAACATATATTTATGAATTTGGGATGAGTGCTTCTATGGAAAGTGTTCTTAAGGGATATAATGATCCCAGGATTAGTGCATATTTTAGTGAGGCAAGATCCGGGGGCGGTTTCCATGGCATTCGCAATGGTTTACCCGCTTCAGAAAAGGGGGGTGACCTGAGTGCTACACATTCTTTTGTAAGTGATGCTTATTCTTCGCATTCACGTGAAGGAACCACTACTCCAAATCGGATATTATCAGCTTCGGAAGTCGCTTTCCTTAGAGCAGAAGGTGCTTTAAGGGGATGGAATATGGGAGGGACAGCCGAGGATTTTTATAATACCGGAATCCGTTTGTCCTTGTCCGAAAGAACAAATGCCAGTTCTGAAGAAATAGAAACTTACCTGAATAGTACAAGTACGCCTGTGGCTATTAATGATAAATGGAATACTCCCCCTATGTCAGATATTCCTGTTAAATATGATTTATCGGGTAGTTTTGAAAGAAAATTAGAGCAGATAATCACACAAAAGTGGATAGCACTTTACCCGGATGGATGGGAAGCCTGGTCCGAACGCAGAAGAACAGGTTATCCTAAGGGTTATCCTGTTATCAATTCTTTAAATCCATTGGTTCCAGAAAATTCAATAATGAGAAGGCTTTGTTTTACTACAGGAGAAATATCTAACAACAATGCCGCTGTGTTGGAAGCACGTAAGTTACTTAAAGGGTCTGATCAAAATAACACTAAGTTATGGTGGGATGCGAAGTAACAATTGATTCAATACATAATTAATTAGTTTATATGGATTAAAAGTTATTGAAGGAAGGTATAATTGGATTCATTGACATTTGCGGGATTATTTTTCTTGAAAATGGCAGACTTAAGAAAAAATAATCCCGCAAATGATTTGTTCAGGGGAAAGATTTACCATGTTCTCTACTCGCAAATGCTAATTTTATTGGGTCATAATAAGAAAACTCTATTTTATGGAGTACACTCTTTCTAATAGCTAATATGTGGAAAAAGGGGGAAGGGGAAGGATAATAACTGATGCGGTAATAAAGATATGAATGTGAATAGGTAATATCAGGAATAAATGAATGAATCGTATAACAGAGGGAAATAAATAAAATTAAGATGAGAAATAAATCAATTATTTTTCTTATTACGATAATGATGATTTCTACATTTTTGTGGGGTACATGTGTAAAAAATAATTCCACTTATACTTATAGGGTAACGAGGCTAAAAGAAACTTTGAAAATAGATGGGAATTGGAATAAAGCTCAATGGCGCTATGTTAAAGCTATTAAACTAACTAATTATATGGGACATATCCCGCCGTTTCGTCCGACTGTTTATGTTAAAATGATATATGATGAAAATAATCTCTATGTTATTTTCCATGTGAATGATCGTTATGTACATAGTATCATAGAAGAATATAATGGACCTGTTTCCACAGACGCATGTGTTGAATTCTTTTTTTCTCCAAATACCAGTTTCCCTGAACGGTATTTTAACCTTGAAATAAATGCAGGTGGAACACCTTTAATGGCCTATCATATTTTCCAGCAAAAGAAATATCAAAAGCTTTCAGTTGAAGATCTAAAAAAAATAGAAATTGCTCATTCTTTGCCAAGAAAGGTAGACCCGGAAATTGTAACACCAATAATATGGACAGTTGAATACAGATTGCCGCTTTCAGTATTAGAAAAATTCAGCCCTATTTCACATCCCAAACCTGGGGTTACCTGGAGGGCTAATTTTTATGAAACTGCCAGTAAAGGTTCCAACCCTCACTGGATTACATGGTCTTTTGTGGATAATAAAATACCCAAATTTCATTTGCCACAATTTTTTGGTACACTAATATTTGAATAAATTTATAGAAATTGTCATTTATACTATTCTAAAGATCAATAAATAGTTTAACCTTTTTAAAAAATAGTTATAAAATTAATGTGATGAGAAAAATATTTCTGCCTTTTTTTTTGGTTTTGTATTTTATTGCAGATCTTGCAAATGCAAATGGAATTGTTTATGCATGCCCAAAAGGATATAAAAATACTGAAGATACATTGACCAATCCCGTTCTTGAGCCTTGGTCATATACTGAAAATTTTGAAGACCAGGATCTCGGTGCTTGGGCATCTTATCCTTATTGGCAGGATCTCGCCTATGATCAGAATTTTCGTGTTGATGAAATAATTCCCGGCGATCCGAATATCTCCTTGGTTCAGAAAGTAACTCCTTACACCTGCGTTGATAATTATGCGGGGGCACAGAAACTGTTGGACATGTATATGGTCCCTGGTTCAACGGTCAGTTTCAGATACTACCTAAAAACAAATCAATACGTCGAATTCTTTAAGATACGGTTTGCTGCCGGAAAATATGGGAAGATCGATTTTACAATACCCCAGCCCGAAACGAATAAGTGGACTTGGGTAACTGTTAGTTTTGATGATTTTGTCCGCGAGAATTACTGTATCATGGGTAAGGATAAAGTAAAAATTTATGCCTTGGCTTTTCTAACTAAAATCCCTAATGCCGATCCTGCGATGCCAATTTACTTAGGTATTGATGATATCTGCTTCAAAGGAGCGCGAGCCACATCGTTCCAGTTTGCAGAACCAGCGGTGTACAAACTTCCGGAATTTAAACCCTACATCCCTAAAAATCATTATTATAAAGGTGATTTGTTTAATTTGAGTGGTCGTTGGCCTCTGAATGCGAAAAAAGTGACGGTTGAAATAGTATCCTATACAGATGTGACAAAATCTTTTTATAAAGGAATGCTCACTAAAAATGGCGATATGTGGGTGCTAAAACCTTTAAAACTTTCCTGGCCGAATGGCCTTTATCTCGGAAAACTCAGGGCTTATGGAGAAAATTTCTCAGAACTTTCTAATACGGAGTTCACCATTCATATTGCACCGAAGAACATTGCGGGAAAACATCCCCGACTTCTTTTTGATGCCCACAAAAAGAAGTGGATGGAAAAGCGATTTAAGGAGGATCGTTTTAAGAAGGTTTATGATGACATCGAAAAAAATGCGAAAATTCAGCGCGAACAAATTCCCGTCAATAGTCTGATTTTTGACCTTGATCAGTTTCCTGACGAGAACTGGCTTCCTTCCCAACCTGCGTGGGGATTACATTTAACATATACGAGTAATGCGCTCTGGTGGAATTCATTGGCATATGTTTTCCATGGCGATAGTGTAGCTGGAGAATATGTAAAAAATATACTTGTCAGAATTGCCGGATGGCCAAACTGGACTCATCCGTGGCAGACCAAGCGGGGACGTTTTGGGGATCATGTTACCGGCACTTGGTCACATCGGCTGGCGGAAGCTTACGATCTTACTTATGATTTGATGACGGTTGACGAACGCACAAAAGTCAGGGAAGCCATAATGAAAAATATTGTGGAAGGGATACATCGAACCTTTGTTTACAATGACAACATCACCGGCAAAACCTCAAATTGGATTGCAGCGACCGTGGGAGGATCCCTGATGAATATGGCTGCGATGTTTGAAGATGGTCCGGAAACGGAAAATCTTGAACCTTATTTTACCGGTGCAATGATGAAATTCTATGCATTTATCAACCAGGTTACTGATTCAAAAGATGGTGCTTGGGGCGAGGGGTTGGGATATAATAAATACAGCTTCTTTAATATGTCACTCAGTGTACCATCGCTTAAAAACGTGTTTAATATAGACGTCACCAAACCTCTTGTCGGAACTTACAATGAATACATTTGGGCAGGATTAGTAAAGGACAAGCAATATTTCCACTTCGGAGATGGCAGTGAGTACGGAAAGGGTGGTGATAGAATCATGCCATTTACCAACTGGGCATTCCTTTTGAGTATGGAAAAGGAACCTCGGCTTAGTTGGTTTTATAATTATCTAAAACAAAAAGAGACCTTTGAAGATGTACTTTACGATACAAGAGATGTACGGCAGGATAATCCGTTCGACGAAAACCCGGATAAAGTATTCCATGAGGCTGGTACTACCGTTTTTAAAAGCGGATGGGGAAAGGACGATTTCTCTTTCGTTATGCGTACAGGCGCTTTTTATAACCATCAACACATGGATCAGGGTAGTTTTTGGCTTGCGGATCATGGTGTAAATTTTATTGAAGATCGTAAGGGAAGTACATATTATGATGATCCGATTTATCAATCTTGGTTCATACAACCCGTATCTCATTCAACTATCCTAATCAACGGTAATCACCAGAGCCAGCGTATTGGAGATGAGTTTAAATTTATCCCGGGTTTTGACGACCACGCGTATATTTCAGAATCTCTGGATGGCAAAGATGCGGCTTTTTCCTCAGGAGATATTGGTCGGCTTTATTGGGGAAAAGTGAAATCCTTGAGCCGGAATGTTCTCTTCCTTAAACCTCGCACGCTTCTCATGCTGGATGTGGCAAAACCAAGGGGAAAAGATGTCGCCGTTACAATTCTTTACCAGACGGGAAAACTTAAAGACATTAGTGCAGGCCAGCACCTTTCCACTATTACAAAACAAGGGTTTAAACTCAATATTATGCATCTTACCCCTGCTATTGTGAAGACAGAAGCAGTCGAAACGCCACATTACCTATACACCTTGCAAAGAGTGAAGCCACTTCAGAAAGAAGGCATGCTTACGGTTACTGCTCATACAGTAGGTAATCCTTTAGTAATGGCAAATCTGCTCACCACAACGACTGCAGACGGTGTCCCCGATGTGAAAATTAAAACAGAGGATAATTTTATTACAGGAATAGCATCAGATAAAAAATTTGCTTTTACTACAAAACCAGGTACCATTTTTCATATTGAGAATATGGAGACAGATGCACTTGCCATGACATGGAGCGATCGTGGGACCTTTGTTGCGCTGGCTACTGTCTTCCGAAAAAACGGTATACTCGTTATAGGATCCGATAACCCGATAACGTTTGAACTTTATGGAAACTACTTGAAATATTCCTGTAACAAGGCCAGTAAATTCAGAATTGGCGCGGCAACCAAGCCATCATCGATTTTGATCAATGGGACATCCGTTAAGAATTTTACATACGACAACAATCACAAAGAAATCATGGTTGAAGTCCCTGAAGGAGATGGTGCTATAGTAATTAAATAAGTATCATTATACTTATTTATGAATTTAAACTAATTTGATTATAATTGAATAATTTTTAATCATATACCCAAGTGATTTCTCTGTAACAAACTATATTTTTTTAAAGTATTATTAAATTTTTTTAAAAGAAGATTAAATGAAAAAAATTGTAACAATTTCTTTAGTTATGTTAATTCTTTTCGCTTGTAACAATATTTCAACTAAAGACATAACACTTGAACCTTTTGTATATGGTGAAAATTTTGAGGCCAATGAATTAAATGCCTGGGCTTCTTATCCACTATGGCAGGATACAGCCTTTGATCCTAATATGAGAGTTGGCAGGATAGTGCCCGGTGATTCAAATTTATCAATTGTTCAAAAGGTAACCCCCTACACCCATGTTGATAATTATGCCGGTGCCCAGAAAAAACTTGACGTGTACCTCGTATCGGGGTCTTATATTAAACTCAGGTATTATCTGAAAACACAGCTCGATCCGAAATTTTTCAAAATCCGTCTTGCAGCCGGACCTGATGGCAAGATTGACTATACCATTCCAAATCCTCCAAAAAATAAATGGGTGTGGGTAGAAGCTACTTATAATGATTTTGTTAAAAAAAACCCGAAACTAACCACCGGGAAAATTAAGGTAAATGCGCTTGCAGTGTTAGCAAAGTTTCCTAAAGCTGACCCGGCAATGCCTATTTACCTAGGTATTGATGATGTGGAATTAAAAGGTGTAAGAAAAATTCCCTTTAGTTTTAGTGAGCCTAAGATGGCAAAGTTGTCTGAGTGGAAGCCTTTTATTCCTAAAAAACATTATCAAACTGGCGAAACTTTTTCCTTAAAAGGTACGTGGCCCATTAATGCCGATAGTATTTCTTTAAAAATTGTACCCTTCACTGACCGGACAAAAACTGTTTTAAGTAAGAATTTAATAAAAATTAATAAAGAATGGCAATCAGAGTTTAAACTAACTTTTCCTGAAGGATTATACCTCGCAACCCTTGAGGCATATAAAAATAATGAAAAATTATCTGACACTCAATTTACAATTTTTATTAAACCGGGGAATATTGGAGGAAACCATCCAAGGCTATGGTTTGATAAAGAAGGAGAAAAACGTGTAGTTTCAAGACTGACAAGTGTGAGATTTAAAAATGTAAAAGATGAAATACTATCCAGAGCAAAAAAAAGTCGTGAGGAAAATCCGATAGATGGTATTGTTTATGACATAGACCAGTTTCCCGGTGCTGATATAAGTCCCGTTTTTGGACTGCAGAACTTAGTGCCTTGGGTTGCACGGATCGTTGGGTGGCGTAACGGTGTTTATTATAATGCCCTTGCATATAGTTTGCTGGGAGATAAACAAGCCGGAAAATATGGGAAAGACCTCCTGGTAAAGATCAGTACCTTTCCATTCTGGGTTCACCCCTGGTGGAAGGAACGAGGGCAACATATCTATTACCCTATCGGCGAGTTGGGAATGAGTTTAGCTATGGGTTATGATCTTTTGTATAACTTAATGGACAAAAAGGAAAGGGAACAAGTCCGGAATGCTTTGAGGAAACAAATAGTTGAGGCCTGTCATAAGGGGTATGTCGTAGACAATCTGGTAACCAATAATACCTCAAACTGGGTTGCTCATATTACCGGCGGATCAATGATGTGCCAGGCAGCAATGTATGGTGATGACGATAGCCAACAGATTGAGCCATATTTTACCGGAGTAATTCTTAAAGCATACGATATGATTCAGAAGACCATCGGAAGTGATGGCGCTTATGGTGAGGGATACGGGTATTATAACTTTGCAATGTTGTCACTTTCAAAGAGTCTTCCTGCTATGGATAATGTTTTTAATATTGATATGTCCGGGAAAATTAAAGGTTCATATAAAGAGCTTATCTGGGCTGGAAATGTTAAAGATAAAAAAACATACTATTTTGGAGATTCTCGTGGTGATATAAGACCTTTGACTAACTGGGCCTGGCTTTTGGCTAAATATAAAGATCCTCTTCTTGGATGGTTTTATAATTATTTAAAAAAAGATGAAACTTTTATGGATGTTCTTTATGAAACCAAAAATGTTCCTGAGAATAATCCCTTTAAAGAAAATCCCGTGAAACTTTTTAGAGATGTGGGGACTACCGTATTTAAGAGCGGATGGGGGAAAGATGATTTTATATTTGTAATGAGAACCGGAGCATTTTATAATCACGAGCATCTTGATCAGGGAAGTTTCTGGCTTTCAGATCGCGGAAGTGTTTTTGTTGGAGAACGTCATGGAAGTACTTATTATGAAGATCCCTATTACCAACCGTGGTATATTCAACCTGTTGCTCATTCAACTATTTTGATTGACCATAATCATCAGAGTCAGCGTGTGGGAGATCCTTTGGCATTTGCTGATGGCTTTAATGATCATGCATTTATATATCATTTTCTCGATGGCAGTGATGTGGCATTTAGTTCAGGTGATATCGGGAGGCTTTACTGGGGGAAAGTAAAGCAGATAAGAAGAAATATTCTTTATTTAAAACCACGAACACTTCTTATGCTTGATGTTATTGTCCCTTCTGAGAAAAATGTGGATGTAAGCCTGCTTTATCAAACAGATTACCTTAAAGATATCCATGCCGGTCAATTAGAATCTACTATAACCAAAGGGGAAAATATATTACACATAAGACACCTTTATCCGGAGAAACTTGAAATTAAGACTGTGAAAACGCCTCATTATATATATACCTTTTTTAAAGAAAAACCTTTAATAAGAGAAGGAATGCTTACAGTTACCGCCAGCACTATAGGAAAACCACTGGTTATGGCAAACATGCTTACATCCACTACTAAAGGCAAAGAACCTAAAATTACTTATCAAAATAATAACGGTTATATATCCGGGGTTATCGATGGGAGAAGATTTATTTTTTCTACGAGCCCTGGCGATTTTTATAACAGTGGTAATTTTATTACCGATGCCTTGACTTTGACATGGGATAGTAAAAAAACTTTTGCTGCGATTGTGAAATCACTAAAGAGAGAAGGGAAACTTTTAATTGCATCAGATATACCATTAACTTGTGAAATTTCAGGGAAGTCAATAAAATATTATCATCGGGAACAGGCTGATGTTATTATTGGTGTTGAAAATGAACCAGCTTCGGTTTTGCTGAATGGCAGTGAAGTGACCGGATGGAGATATGATAAAAAAAGCGGAAATATGAAAATTAAACTTCCTAAAGGAGAAGGAACTCTTATTATTCACTGATAATAATTTCTAAAGTTGAAATCATAAAAAAAGGGATTTGTATAGCAACTATGTTTATTATAATTAACTTTTATGTTTAAAATAAAGAAACTAAAATTTTTTGATTGTAACTGTTCCGTGGGGAGGGTAGCCTATCCACATCTTTATGATATTTCTGCTGTTGAAGGATTGCTAAAAGAGATGAAAACTGCCGGGATCGAAGAGGCGCTTGTTTATCATATAGTCGCCCGTGACGGGTATCCTCCTGTCGGGAATTCAATGCTGATAGAAGAAATAAAAAACATCCCGGAGCTGCATCCTGTCTGGGTTGTGTTACCCCATCACACGGGCGAAATGCCCCATCCTGATAAGCTTTTACAGGAAATGAAAAAAAATAATGTTAAGGCAGTTCGGATATATCCCAAAGCGAATTATCACAGCTTTTCAATATCGGAATGGTGTTCCGGCGAGCTTCTTGGTGGTTTGGAGGAGGAACGTATCCCGCTTATTCTTGATATGGAAACGGTAAGTTGGGAAGATGTTTATACGATATTGGAAAACCACAAACAACTACCTGTAATTGCTGCTAATTGCTCTTATAGAAATAATCGTTATATTTATCCTTTACTTGAAAAGTATAAAAATCTTTTTATTGAATTATCCCGGTTTATGGGTGCCGGAACTATTGAGGATATAGTAAAACATTTCGGTTCATACAATCTTCTTTTTGGCACCAATATGCCGCAATATTCAGGCACAGCAGCAGTAGCCCTTCTCGCATATTCTGATATAGATCAGAAAGCTAAACAGGCTATAGCAGGGGAGAATCTTAGTAATCTTTTAAATGATGTTTGGAAATGACAGAGTATTTTAATCAGATACATAAGGGTATTCCAATAACTGATGTTGAGATAATTGATTTGCATGCACATCTTGGACCTACTCGCGTCATGCACATTCCGGCAAATGATCCAGAAAGTATGATAAAGATAATGGATCTCTGTGGCATAAATAAAACAGTAGTTTCGCCACTACCAGGCATTGATTCGGATATTGTTCTTGGCAATAATATAATGTTGGAATCCATTCGCACCCATAGGGGAAGGATATATGGAGCCTGTATGGTAAATGGTCATTATCCTGAGCTTTCTTTTGATGAACTGCAACGCTGTTTTTCTGAGGAAAAGGACGTGAAAATGATTAAGATACATCCGTTTTCAACATACTGCAATATGAAGGATAAACGGATGAGAAAAATTTATAAATTTGCTTCTGATCGTGAACTCGTGGTTCTTGTTCACACATGGCTTGACAACGACCGGTATGGGAACCAGGATATTTTCGCGGATGTTGCCAAAGATTATCCCGGGATAAAATGGATTATGGGACATTCGGGAGGCCCGTATGGAAGTTATCATGCAGTGGAACTTGCTAAGGAAAGTGAAAATATTTTTCTTGATATTACTCTTTCAATGACTCCTGCAAGGCAGATAGAATTTTTTGTTTCGGAAATCGGCTCTGAAAGAGTTATATTCGGCACAGATAATCCGTTTTTAGATCCGCGACCGCAAATAGGCAGGGTCGGGCTGGCTGATATATCTCATCAGGACAGGGTAAATATTTTCAGCGCTAATGCACATAGAATAATTGACTTTTAAACGCTTATATAAAATAGTAAACGTTAAGGAAAAATGGAAGAACTAAGAGGAATTCAACTACCTGATTATTTAGTAATAATTGCATATTTTCTGTTAATTATTGTTATTGGTTATTATTTCAAGCGCTATATTAAAAAGGCTAAGGATTATTTTGCCGCGGGCAATATGATGCCCTGGTGGCTTGCCGGAACCTCATTTTTTATGGCATCATTCAGTGCCATGTTATTTGTAATCTACAGTGAGATAGCCTATAAATATGGCATTGTTGCAATAATAATTGCCTGGATTAGTCCGGTATGTATTCTTTTAGGCGGTTATTTTACAGCTCATCTTTGGCGGCGTGCCAGGGTTGTTACACCTCTCGGCTTTATGGAGAAAAGATATAACAGTAATGTTCATCAGCTTTTTGTGTGGACCGGCTTTCCATTAAGATTGTTTGATGATGCTTTAAAAATATTTTCCACTGCCATTGTTATTGCAGTTGCCTTTCACGGTTTAGGTATAACCGTAATACAGTTCATGGTAATTGTAGGCATAATTATGATTGCCTACTCATTTCTTGGCGGACAAATGACAGTCATAGTTACAGATTTTGTACAAGCAGTTATACTGGTTGTTGCTGTTATATTTCTTTTTATTCTGACTTATAATTTTGTAATTGCAGATTTTGGGAGTTTTGGAACATTCCTTTCCAAACTTCCGGATGGGTTTTTAAATCCCGTTAGAGAACCCTATGGATGGTCGTACCTTATTTTTACTGTTTTTCCCATATATTTACTTAGTTATAGTGCCAGTTGGTCTCTTGTGCAGAAATATAATACCGTTCGTAGCGATAAAGATGCAAGGAAAATGGTTTATCTGATCGCTGTTTTAATGTTTCTTGCTCCACCTATTTTCTTCTTTCCCGGTATTGCTGCCCGTCTTATACTTCCTAACCTGGCAGATGCAAAAGAAGTTTACGCGGCAATAAGTCTGAAAATTCTTCCTGTTGGAATGATGGGTTTCATTTTGGTAGCTCTTTTAAGCGCGACAATGTCAACCTTGGGCTCGGAATTTAATACCCTTTCCGGGGTTTTGATACATGATTTTTATAAAAAGAAAATTAACCCTGATCTCACAGAGAAAAAAGAAATATTTTTTGGACGTATGGCAACAGTGATTATCGGAATTGTGACGATTTTACTTGCTATTCTCTTAAGCTTTTTCAGAGGATTAACCCTGATGGATATTATGTTTCGTTTTTTTGCAGCTTTCGGTCCCCCGATTATGATACCGTTAATTTTTGGATTGTTGTTTCAAAAATTCAATGCCCGTGGGGTAATTTGGGGAATGATTGCCGGAGCAACTACCGGCATAATACTAATAACGGTTAATTTTATTCTGGTCGGTATTTATTCTGAACAAATGGCGGTTGATCCCAAACTGGAATTTTGGTTGAGGAGCGGCTGGAACTCAGTAGCAACAGTTTTGAATATATTAGCTGTTATCCTTGGTATGTGGATTGGCACTATAACTAAACCAACCCCTCAGGAAGAAAAAAATAGAGTAAATTCTTTTTTCAATGATTTAAAGAAACCATTTCAATTGGAAACCACGACGAAAGACAGCACGCTTTCGCCTTTTAAAATTATAGGTTTTACTTTGGCTACATTTGGAGTTGTAATGGCTTTAATTTCACTCCTTATATTATTGGTTTACCATAATACGCGAGCGTTCAGGCTGGATATGATTTTGAGCTTTACTTTGTTTATATTAGGTGGAATTATGGGGATAAAATTCAGAAAAAAGTAGAAAATAAAATATTTATGAGTGAAAATTAAAT
>CAYLJE010000050.1:1262-16163 GCA_964383915.1 uncultured Rikenellaceae bacterium | reverse complement strand
ACCCAAATCATTCCCGAAAAGTTTTAAAGATGGTGTGCGTAATTACGGAGCAACATTTGTTGAAGTGCAGGAACCTGTCCGGATTTGTAAAGGTGTTTATTCTACCGGTGAGCTTGGGACATGGATAAAAGAGCAATCTCTTATTATTAATACGGAAAAAGGATTGATATTAATAACCGGATGCTCGCATCCCGGTATTGTAAACATAGTAAATAAAGCCAAAGCACTGGTTAAGAGTGATGTGCTTTTTGTCATGGGAGGATTTCATTTATTTGCCACAGGCAAAGACGAAATAGAAAAAATTATTTTAAGCTTCAGGAGATCAGGTGTGCGGTTTGTTGGTCCCTGTCATTGCTCGGGAGATAATGCAAGAGCTTTATTTAAAAAGGAATATGGCAATAATTATATAAATGTGGGTGTGGGAAGAGTAATAACTATGGATGATTTAAAATGAAAATAACAATGGATAAAAAAATCACAGCAGATATTAAAAATTGGTTTTACAACTATGTGCATACATTTAAATATGATGATTATACATTACAACGAAATATAAATTTGAAAGAAGATCACACTAAACGGGTATGCAAAGAAATTTTAAATATTGGAAAACAACTTGGGTTAAATAATGATGAATTACGTTTGGCTGAGATAATTGCCCTGTTACATGATGTTGGCCGTTTTGAACAATATGCCCGTTATAAAACTTTTAATGATCAACAATCCGAAAATCATGCTGAGCTGGGTACCAAAATATTGGAGAGATATGATGTATTGAATCAACTGGATGACCCGTTAAAAAATTTAGTTTTACAATCAATCAAATATCATAACCGGCCTTCTCTGCCTCAGAAAGAAACCGAAACATGTCTGTTTTTCTCTAAACTACTACGTGATGCAGATAAACTGGATATCTGGAGAGTAGTCACTGATTACTACAACAAAAAGAAGGATGAACGGAATGAGGTGATCGAACTTGGATTACCTGATACCCCTAAATTTTCAGAAAAGGTTTACAAGGATCTAATGAATAAAAAAATAGTTGATATAAAACATGTAAAGAACCTGAACGATCTAAAACTACTTCAAACAGGATGGATTTTTGATATCAACTTTAAGCCGAGTCTGCAGCTTATTCAAGAACGACATTATTTGGAAATGATAAGGGATGTTTTGCCAAAATCAGAAAAAATACAGGAAATTTTCGATGTTATTCATTTATTTCTTGATAATCACCATGGCCAGGGCTTTTATACATATTTCGAATAATGTTGAGGGTTTACTAGTTCACGGTATTTGAAAGCATTTTTTAAAGTCCTCACATATATCGCGTTTTAACATGAGATTTTGCAGCAATGCCGTAAGATGGTATATAGGCATTATCAATCTGTTTTGGCTAATTCATATTTTGTCCGTTATACCTAACCCGGATAAACCGGAAGAAAAAAGACAAAAGTTGAAAAATTGTATTGTTGTAAAATATAGCATCGCTGCAATACAGGTTGCCATTGATTATTTTCTGCCAAAAAATATAAGAAAGTTAAAAATAAGAAAAATTTTGCCGGAATCATCCACACAATATCACCGGAATAGGTAGTACATTTTGATCCGGGTTTATCCATATTATTCCGAAAATTGGTAAAAGATGTGTTATCTTTGGCAATTTATTAATAAAAATTGAAAAGTGATCATGCAAATTACAGTAAACAGAAAGGATACTAAATTTTACCCTGACCCAAGCAGGGTTATTGCCCGTTTTTTTTATACGAATGATGAAAGAAGCATAAATATTATTCATAAGATAATAGCTATGTCAGAAGAAGAAGCAACAATAGCTATGAGTCAGGTGCTGAGGGACTATTCCAAACGTCATAGAAATATTTCAAGTATTTTTGAAAAACATTTTAAAAACCTAACTTCCCTATTTAATAAGCTGGATGAAGATCCCCGTAAGCTTAATGTATCCAGAAAACTACTTATAGGTTCTTTTTTCACAAAAGAATATTCAGTCGAATCGGCAGCTTTTTTTAATCCGTCTATTGTAGAACATCCTGATCAAACAGAATTAATGCCTGGGAAAAAAAGAGTAATTTTAAGCTTTCGGGCAACAGGGGAAGGGCATATTTCCTCCATTGTCTTCCGTCTCGGTATTATTGATCAGGATTATAATCTTAGCATAGAACCTGTCGGTAAAATGTTGGATGAGCCAACACAAATTAAAAGATATGTTTATAGCAAAAAGTCTTTTATTAAGAAGCTGAGTGAAATGAAGGATTTTGATTATTTACTGGTCCCTCCTGACTTAATATTAAACAAACTGGGTGATAGGTTTACTTACGGAGAATTGAAGAAGGTTGTGGAAGAAACAAGAAAATCTTCTCACCTGATTGAATCTAAAGAATTGTTAATTAATCGAATAATGTGGCTGGCTTCGTCACATTATGAGATTGAATTTTCTCTGGATACGGCTATTTCCGAAAGGGTTATTTTTCCCGTCTCCGAGACCGAAAAAAACGGTATTGAAGATGCACGGTTTGTGAAATTCACGGATGATGACGGTGAGATCATTTATTATGCAACATATACTGCTTTCGACGGCATTACTATTTTGTCTAAGTTACTTGAGACCAGGGATTTTTATCATTTTAAAATTTCCCCCTTACATGGTGAAATTGCAAAAAACAAGGGGATGGCACTGTTCCCCAGGAAGATCAATGGGAAATATGCCATGCTTTGCAGGCCGGATGGGGTAAATAATTATATTTCCTATTCAGATGATATCCATATCTGGCGCAATGCCAGACTCATCCAGGAACCTAAATATCATTGGGAACTCCTTCAGATCGGGAATGCCGGATCTCCCATAGAGACCAAAGAAGGATGGTTGGTCATAACCCATGCAGTCGGTCAAATGAGGGAATATGTTCTCAGTGCCAGTCTGTGTGAACTAGATCATCCTGAAAAAGAAATAGGGAGGTTAAAGACTCCCTTGTTGATACCAAACGCTGAAGAAAGGGAAGGTTATGTGCCTAATGTACTTTATTCCTGTGGTTCAATTATTCATAATGATCAGTTGATTATTCCCTATGCAACGTCAGACTATGCTTCTACTTATGCATGTGTTCATTTAAAAGAACTGTTAAACGAACTGAAAAATTCAAGATAATCTCAGTAGCTATTTTAATTACCGTTGAAACAAATATTTACTTTCACAAACTCAGGATATCTTCATAGACTTTTATATATCCTTCTGTCATCTTTTCACGTGTAAATTTTGAAGAAGCCCATACATTACAGTATTTTCTGTCAATGAATTTAATATTACCTATTGCTTCTACCGCTTCTTCGATAGTATGAACCAAAAATCCGGTTTTCCCATCAAGAATTAATTCCGGCATAGAACCTTTGTTAAATGCTATAACGGGGGTTCCACAAAACATCGATTCAACAACACTCAACCCGAAAGGTTCCTCAAAACTGATCGGATGCAAGAGGGCATAAGCCATTCCCAGCAGTTCATTTCGTCTCTGCGGCCCTGAATTTCCGACATATACAATGTCATCATTATTGATAAATGGTTTGATCATTGTATCGAAGTAATCCTGATCCTGGATTAAACCGGAGATAATAAGCTTCCTCCCTGATTGTTTGGCAATCCGAATAGATTCATAAGTCCCCTTTTCCGGATGGATCCTGCCGAAAAACAACAGATAATCTTCTGATTCCGACCTGAAAGTAAGCTCATCAGTGTTAATTCCATTATAAACGGTTGCCGTATAATCAAGTTCGGGACTTCGATCAGAATTACTGATAGAAACGTAAAAACCGGTATTATTATATTTTTTATACACAGGCAGGATTTTGGGGGAAGAAAAGCCATGGATAGTAGTTACCATGGGTGTTCTGATCAATCGTGAGTAACTTAAAGGGAGAAAGTCATAATTATTATGTATCAGGTCAAATTTATCTGCTTGTTCCATCATATGACTGATGTGAAGGCATTCCCAAACCTTGGGGTCAAGATCATTACTCTCAGAATAAGGATGTTCGCAAACAGATTCCAGTTTACCTTTTGTAATAGAATCGCCTGTTGCAAATAAGGTTACATCAATGCCTTTTTCAACTAACCCTTCGGTAATATTTGAAGCTATCTGTTCCCACGGGCCGTATTTTCTGGGAGGTGTTCTCCAGGCAATCGGTGATAAAACAGCAACCTTCATGCTACAATGGCTTTCGTGATTTATGTAAACATTGATCTACAAGAGCCTCCAGGCTTGTTGTTCCCACGCACATTACTTTGTCAGCGCCACCCCAGTAGATTTTAACACTGCCATCCTTTTCGGGAACCGCGCCACAGGTAAACACCACATTGGGTACATAACCTGAAGTCTCATAAGTTTCTTCCGGTTGTAAAATCCATTCGTCACCTACGGCAATAATTCTTGAAGGGTCTTCAAGATCGTGTAAGGCTACCCCTAAACGATAAACACTGCCACTCATGGTAGGAAATACTCCATGATAAATGTTTAACCAGCCACGGCTGGTTTTTATAGGGGGTGCTCCCGGACCTATCTTCATTTCATCCCAATGATATTGAACCGGCTTCATAATCAATTTTGATTCTCCCCAGTACTTCAGGTCAGGTGAATAAGAAATCCAGATGGACCAGGGGGATATCTCTGAGTGCGGCCGGTCGAGTCTTGCATATAAACCATTGAATTTTTCAGGAAAGATTACCACATTCCGGTAATCGGCTTCGGTGATAAGGGAAAAACGTTCAAGGGATTTGAAATCCTTTGTTTTTGCAAGACCTATGCGTACGCCATGTCTGGAATAGGCGCTATAAGTAATAAGGTATTCACCATCAAGGAAAGTAATTCTGGGATCTTCCACGCCATACTCCTCGTATTTCTTGAAGACACCCCTGGTAGCAGGCGTCATGAAAGGTTTATCATGTACCCTGAAATGATAACCATCGTCACTTTCTGCCAGGCCCAGTATGCTTCTTCCATTCAGTTTATGGGAACGGAAAAGCATCATATATCTGTCATTGAATTTTATGATACCTGCATTATGTACTGTCGCAACCGGGTAAGGCACATCATCCTTTGTAAGGATCGGATTATGATCATATCTTTTTATTAATATTCCCATTAATCTAATTTATAAAATTCTTCAAATGCATCAAGTACTGTTAAATGAGAGATTAAATAAGCCAGTGAACTTTCGGCACCTTCGTTGCGGTTTACACCGTCGCTATCAAGTCCATCGCAACAACCTTTCGTTTCGAAATCGAATAAGCTCATCCTGAGATCATTTTCCCCCATAAACCACATAAACGAAACGAATAATTTATTCAGGTATTCTTTATTTTTCGTCAAATGAAAAGCCTGCTGAAACATTAAAACCATAGCCATGGCATCTATGGGTTGCTGTGCAAACACGGAACGTTCTCCATTCTTATTATACCATTTTTCATTGCCAATGATCGAAAGATAACCATCTCTGAATGAAACATCTGTTAAAAAGTTCATACTCTCTATCGCAATCCCGGTTATTTTATCGTCATTAAGTAATTCTGCTGAATGTAAAAGCGCAAGTGGCAATATACCATTATCATAAGTCAATGATAATTCAAACCATTTCCAGTCAGGAGTGCTTTTCTCTTCATAATGTTTAACCAACTTATAGGCAAGATTTCTTAATCTTTCGATCATTGAATCATCAGATGGATTGCTTCGGAGATAATAACTGATACCTACTATAGTATTCGCAATACCTCTTACAGACTGAAGTTTTTCAAAGTTTGGTACTGCTTTAAAGAAAAGAGAATTTCCGGTTTGGTAATAGGCATCATTAGGTGAATTTCCGAGCAGGTATCCGAGTGCCCAGATGGTCCTTCCAAAAGAATCTTCCGAACCTGTCTCATCAAGAAAGTTTCGGTTGAAGCTGAGGAAATTCCTGAATGTCCCGTCTTTGTTTTGCATATATAGAATGTAGCTTAGATAGACAGAAGATAATTCAATGGCCTGGGTATCTTTTTTTAGACTGTATGCCATTAACACCATAAGCAAGGCTCTCGCATTATCATCCAAACAGTACCCTTCTTTCAAATTTGGAATACCAAACTTTGCATGCTGAAAGATGCCTGTATCGTCGGTTAATCTTTTAATATGAGCAAGTGAAAACGGAGGCAGGATAGACGGATCAAGTGTGGTTTCTTTTTTTTCAAATATTTCTTGCTTCTCGCTCACAATTTTTTCAGCAAGTGCAACATATTTTTTCCCTGTTTTAGGCCATGTTATTTTTCTGCCATAATCATACGCTTTCCTTCTAAGCTCTTTCAATAATTCCGGTTTTCCCAACAATTCTAATAGAATAGTTGACAGTTCATCCGAATCATTAAAGTTAAAAAGCCTTCCTCTTCCATCCGCCAATAATTCCAAGGCATGCCAAAAAGGCGTTGAAATAACAGCCGAACCCGCGCCAATTGCATAAGAAAGAGTTCCACTGGTAATCTGGGCTTCATTTAAATAAGGGGTAATATAAATATCAGATGCGGATAAATATTTAAACAATTCTTTTTGATTAATAAATTTATTCAGAAACATAACATGGTTTTCCAGTTTAAGGCTTTTAACCATACGCTGAAGATAAATACGGTATTCTTCGTCGGAATGCCGTATAACATTTGGATGTGTTTTTCCCAGAATTATGTATAAAACCTCGGGATATTTTTCAGCAACTGTTGGTAATGCTTTTATTACCGTCTCAATTCCCTTGTTCCGGCTAATGAATCCAAAGGTAAGTAATATCTTTTTATTTTCGAGTTTAAATTCCTTTTTGGCCTGGTATTGGTTAAACTGAAGGTCCGGCACGCCATGTTCAATAAAAGCAATCTTTTCCTTTGGTATTTCGTAGATACTTATGAGAAATCCAATAGCCTTATGGCTCATTACAACTACCTTATTGGCCATTTTACATATTTCCTGCAGTATAATTTTTTCGTCGTAAGAAGGGGCCTTAACAATGGTATGAAGGGTCACAACCAGGGGTATCTTTAGCTTGTGAAGAAAAGGAAGGATATATACCCCATGTTGCCCTCCAAAAATACCGAATTCATGTTCGAGAATACAAAGGTCTGCACCGCTGAGGTTTACAAATTTTGCTGCACGTAAATAGTCTCGTTGATGTTCCTGCCTGACGGTCAGTTTTACTTCTTCGGGATAATTATAATCTTGTTCGTAATCATTCATGGCTACAACGAATCCTTTGTTCGAATTCAATGCTGTTTCATTATTGTTTACCATGGAATGGAACAGATTCCCTGTAAAAGTACCTATCCCACATTCTCGCGGCGGATAGGTACTTACATATGCAAATTTCATAATTACAATGATTTCATCCAAATATCAATATTCGTTACGAAGTTAATAAAATATTTTGTCTTTACACTTTGAAGGCTCACCCATGGCTATGTCGCCTCCTTGTTCATTCATGGAGAAGCACTTAAAAACCAATTGCTTATGAATGCATCAATTCATTATTGTATTCTGATGGCAGAGCTCATGTCGTGGCACCCTCAGATGTTACAAATAAATAAAATATGAGTTCGGTCTAAAAAGGTTCTTTGTTGCCAACCTCTGCGTTGTCAAGAATTTTTCAATCCTCATTAACAGTAAGTTAACTGCGGTTAAAAAATTCTTTCCGCCTTGATTTTGACAAAAATCTACTTTTTTAGACTCGACTCAAATGTTCTTTTTAAAGATCAAAAATCCGGCTTATTTTTATGTCACCAGATCATACAAATGAACCTGAATCATATTAATTTTATATCTATCTTTGTTTCACAAACTATACAAACATGATGACATCTTATTATAAGGAACATGAAAAATTTTATGTTGCTGTTGACATCATTATCTTCGGATTTGACGGAGAGAGGTTAAACCTCTTGCTGATCAAACGTAATTTCCCACCCGCAGAAGGAAAATGGTCTCTTATGGGTGGTTTTTTAAACAAGAAGGAGAGTTTGGATCAGACAGCAAAACGGGTACTGTTTACACTAACCGGTTTGAATAATGTTTTTCTGGAACAATTGCTGACCTACGGCGATGTTTACCGCGATCCCGGTGAACGGGTGATCTCCGTTGCCTACTATGCACTGATCAAAATCGATGATTACGATGAGAATTTAATGGAAAAACATAATGCACGCTGGTTTCCGATCACGGATTATCCTTCCCTTATTTTTGACCACAATACCATGGTCAAAAAAGCTCTTGCCCGGCTGAGAAGAAAAACCAAAACGCAACCTATTGGTCTGGAAATGCTACCCACAAAAATCACCATTCCCCGGTTACAAAAACTATATGAAGCCATTTATCTGAAAAAATTTGACAAAAGAAATTTCAGAAAAAAAATACTCGGTTACGGCGTCCTGGTAAGACTGGATGAGAAGGAGAAAGAATCATCAAAAAAAGGTGCTTTTTATTATTATTTCGACGAAGAAAAATATCATCAGTTAGTAGAAAACGGATTCAGCTTTACTGTTAATGTATAAAGAAATTCTATCGAAGCGTATTTAATACCTGATAATCAGCATAATATCACACATAAACTTCACTAGTAGACTAGTATTATAAATGGAAAGACATGATGTATTTTATTATCTTATTTCAATAGAAGATAATACAATTTTATGATCATTCATAAAAACGCATAGGCATGAAAAAAATATTCTTTGCAATTGCCGTACTACTCACCATCAATACAATGGCCCAGGAAACGAATGGCTTACTAATCATCGCCCACGGATCGTCCTCGACAACATGGAACAGTCAGGTACTAACCATTAAATCTCACATAAAAGGATTATTAATAACAAGAAACATCCAAGGCTATAGCGAAGTTGAGATTGCCTTTATGGAAGCTGCTAAACCTTCTATTGCAGATGCGATAAGAAAATTTGAAAAAATGAAAATAACCCGCATTTATGTCTTACCCCTTTTAATTGCTCCGTCAGGACACTCGATGTTTGACATACCAACACTGCTTGGTTTATATTATGAAAAAGACCTCACTGAGATCCTCAAAGAAGAGAAATCGGAAATAGTGAATACGAAGATCAATATGACCGTTGGCCCGACATTACAATACAGCAATATTATGAAAGATATTTTACTTGATAAAGTAAAAACCCTTTCCACCAATCCCAAAGAAGAGGCATTAATCATATTGGCCCATGGCGATGAGAATTTCATGCCTGTATGGGAAGAGCTTGTGAACAAAACGGGAGACTATATCCTGGCCAAAACAGGCATAGAATATTTTGACAAAGCGTTTGTTGAGGTAGGGCAATCTTTTGCCGTAGAAGGGGTAAATACGATATTAAAAGCATCCGAAGAAAAGAAAAAGGTGATTGTTGTCGGAATGTATATAGCTATGGGGGTCAAACAAATGGCTGAAAATTCAGGATTTGTTATGAGGGGACGTACTTTTGATACGAAGACTCTCTTTGAAGGGAAAAACATCGTTTTTGCCGAAACAGGACTCCTTCCCGATCCCAGGATAGAAGATTGGCTCGTTGACAGGGCAGAAGAATGGCTGGAAAGATAGATCCGGTAGTCACGGTAAGGTATACCTTTATCACCCACTACACAATCAACCATGCTTGATACAACGCATAGAATATCTTTCCCGGAACGTATCAGCCCACTTTATTTCTGACAATTTTTGCAGCGGCAACCATGTTCCTGAGGCTGGGTATCACTTCTTTCTCGTTTTGAGGCAGCAGTCGGGATTAATTAGTTACTTGGAATTAAATTTTGTATAAATGAGTCCAGTATAAAAAGGTCGAGCACAAAATTACGATATTTTTTACCATTTCAATTTATTAATAAGTTGTCCTAGTAACAATCTGATGTGCAATGCATTAAAAATTTATCAACAATCTCGTAATACGCTGATAATCAGTGTGTAAAATGTTTCACATGAAACATATATATTTGATAATCAAGAATATAATATTTATCTTTGCTATTGAAAAATAAATACTGGAAACATGTTTAAAAGAAACAATCAGCCAAAATTATTCAGTTTTGAAACAGAGCTCAGCAAAAAGCAGCGTGGTTTACTTGATGTTTCGAAAGAAAAGTGGTTTTACAAATTGATACTAAGAAATATTAACGAGAATAATTTCAAGACATTATATTCTGAAAAAGCGAGCAGGCCAAATGTTGCAGTCAATATTTTGGTTTCAGCCTTGACATTAAAAGATCTCAAAGGGATAAGTTATGATGAGTTGATAGAAAGTGTAATGTTTGATTTGCGGTTCAAAACTGCTTTAGGGGTTGTCAGTATAGATGACATGCCATTTTCAAGAGGGACACTTTTTGACTTTCAGAACAGGATATTAGCATATGAACAACAAACAGGGATTAATTTAATAGAGCAGGCACTCGATAATTTAACCAGGCGACAAATAAAAGGGCTGTCACTAAAAACCGACATCCAGAGGACCGACTCTACATTAATCTCCTCAAATATTAAGAAATACTCCAGGGTTCAATTGTTAATAGAGGTATTAATGCGTTTAGAAAGAATACTGGATGAAACAGACAAACAGCGAATAGGCACACAGTTGCAAGTATATCTGGAAAAGGGATCGGGAAAATATGTTTATGGGTTAAAATCCAATTAACTGCCGTGTGAGCTGGAGAAATTAGGTAAGGTGTATTATGCTGTACATACCTAAATAACCGGGAAGAATAAATACCATGACAAGAAAGCGTTTATCAATTCCCAGCGTGTTTATAAAGAGCATTTTGTAGTGGTCCAAGGGGGAGTAAGTGCAAAACCGACCAATGAATTAAACAGCAGCATGTTACAATCACCCGATGATCTGGATGCCCCGTATCGAAAAAAGAGGGAACAGCAAAGTAAAGGATATACGATAAATGCCACGGAAACAGCAAATCCTGACAATCCTGTACAATTAATTGATGACATAGCTGTAAATCCTAACAATATTGACGACATCAAAATAATAAATAATCGTATAGATAAGATAAAAGAAAAGACGCCTGAATTGAATGAAATGCATACCGATGGTGGCTACGGGTGCGAAGATAATGATAGGAAGTTTGAAGAATTAGGGATAACCCAAGTGACAACAGCCGTAAGGGGACGCGAAAATGAGGTAGAGAAAAAAATCGAACAAATCAGTCAGTTCCCAGATACATATACAGTAGAATGCCCCTATCAAAAAACAATATCCACACCAACAAAAAAGCGCCATAAATACGCTTCAATTTAAACACGTGTAAGGAATGTCCGTTAAATGAGAAATGTCAAATATTTAAAAACAAAGGCAGATACTATTTTACCCATGAAGATTTCCTGTCATACAAACGAAACAGGAATATTATGAATATTCCCAAAGAACATCGGAAGATCCGGCCCAATGTTGAAGCAACGATGAAAGAATTTAAAACCAGGACACCAAATGGAAAAACAAAAGTCAGGGGACTGTTCAAAACAAGCCTCTTTGCCTTTAATGTGGGAACTGCAATAAATTTTGGGAGGATTTACAGATATATTGCCCAAAATGATTTAATTAATGGTCATTTGTTAACAAATATCACTTATTATCTAATAAAATTGATAAAAATCAACTTTATAATTTATTTTACCCGGAAATTTCAAATTATTCCTGAGGAAACAAAATATTTTTCAAATATGCAATTCTCAGTAACTTGAAATTTTAATGGTTTTTAAACCGGACTCATTTATTATCTTTATAATTTAACGATAATTATAAACTATGAGACGAAAAGAGAAAGAAATAAAAGACCGGAAGATAATTGAAGAAATATTATCAACTTCTTTAATTTGCAGGGTAGCCTTGTTTGATAATGAATGTCCCTATGTTATTCCAATGAATTATGGTTATAAAAAAAACACGTTATATTTTCATTGTGCACCTCAAGGCAAAAAGATTGATTTAATAAAACAAAACAATAAAGTCGGATTTGAAATTGAACAAACGCATGAAATTATCAAAAATAATATATCATGTAAATGGACGACAAACTATTCATCTGTTATTGGAAACGGGGTTATAGGAATTGTTACGGATTATAATGAGAAAATTGCCGGACTGGATATTTTGATGCAACAACATGGCAAAATCTAAAATGAGTATTTTGCTAAAGATGTAAAAAGTGTGTTAATATTAAAGCTTATAATCAACAGCTTAACGGCAAAACAATCTGGATAGTAATAAAAATAACCATAAAATACAGTGTGGCATCGGTACTGAAGATTATGGATACCGGAATCTATCTGTACCAGTAATCCAGTGGAGTATATAATTCCTTATGCTTCAAATTTATAACCAACCCCTTTTACCGTATAGATATAATACGGACCAATTTTTTCACGGATTTTCCAGATATGAACATCAAGAGTACGGTCCCCGACCACGATCTGATCTCCCCATATCCGGTCGAATATCTCCCCCCTTGTGAATACCCTGCCGGGTTTGGAAGCCAACAGGGACAATAACTCGAATTCTTTCCGGGGCAGGGATAGCTCCTTCCCTTTTCGTATCACAAGATATCGCTCCTTATCAACAATAATATCCTTTTGCAGTTTGCTGGCATTTTTGTCAGAAGAAAAACTTTTCCCGGTTCTTTTGAGTAAAGCCTCCACTCTTTTCAGCAATACTTTCAATTTCACGGGTTTTACCAGGTAATCATCGGCACCTGCATCAAAGCCGGCTATTTGCGAATAATCCTCCCCCCGGGCAGTTAGAAAAACAATGACCGCCTCGTCCATGCCGGAAAGTTTGCGCATCTCGGTACAGGTTTCCATACCATCCATTTCCGGCATCATCACATCCAGTAGGACAAGATGTGGTCGTATTTCTGCTGCAATTTTTAGCGCTTCTCTCCCATTGTCTGCTGTAAAAACCTGATACCCCTCACGACGAAGGTTATACGACAGTACTTCAAGAATATCTTCTTCATCATCCACCAACAGAATACGGTATGATTCGTGATCCATAATATAGATTTTTTATTGCACTAAAGTACAGGTTTTTATATAACACTACAACCTACATACTTTAACTTATTGTAAACTTATTGTAAATATAGTTTTAACCGGTCAATAATACAATGGGCACATTTAATGATTCCTTAACTTTTATAAAAGGATAGATACAAAGCAAGGCTGTTCCTTTACATTGAACAAAAATTATTAATATTTAAATCATGAACAGAAAAAAGAAAACGACGAAAATTGGTTTTTGGGGTATTGGCCTGCTGATGGCAGCAGCCCTCCTATTCAACGGATGTACAAAAGATGACCCTCCCCCGAAGGATCCCAATGCCACGGAATATATTGAAGAAAACGGCATTGTTACCGTAATGGATCACGGCCAGGGAACTGGAACCATGACCTGGACCAGTGACAAGATATGGCTGCTGGATCATCTGGTTTTTGTTAATGAAGGACAGACATTAACCATTGAACCGGGGACTATAATAAAAGGTAAACCCGGACAGGAAACGGATGCCAGTGCACTGGTAGTAGCCCGCGGAGGAAAACTGATAGCTAAAGGGACAGTGGATAATCCTATTATTTTCACTGCAGAAGCCGACAAGTTGGATGGCACTATGCCTCTAACCGCCCGTGGTCTGTGGGGAGGTGTAATTTTGCTGGGAAGTGCCAGGCTGAACTCCTCACCCGGAGAAACGGCGATTGAGGGTATTCCCACTACCGAACAGAGAGGTCTTTACGGTGGAAATGATGATAATGACAATTCCGGCACGCTGGAATATATTTCTATCCGTCACGGCGGAACCGATATCGGTGAAGGAAATGAAATCAACGGTCTCACACTGGGTGCTGTAGGTAGCGGAACCAATATAGATCATATCGAAATCCTTGCCAATAAAGATGACGGCATAGAATGTTTTGGCGGAGTACCTCATTTGAAACATATCCTGGTAACTTATTGTGCAGATGACGGGTTTGATTATGACGAAGGTTTCCGGGGATTCGTACAATTCTATGTGGTCATTCAGGATCCTGATGCAGGTGACCGTTTGGGTGAACATGACGGAGGCACCGACCCTGAAACCGGAGAGCCATATGCTATTCCCTACATATACAATAACACGTACATAGGTCGCGGAGCGAATGCCGGCAAAGGTGTGATCATTTTTCGTGACAACGCGGGGGGGCATTACCATAATTCTATTTTTGCCAATCAGACCAAAGGCATTGAAGTGGAACTGCTGACCGGAACCCAGGACAGTTACAAGCAACTGCAGGACGGTAATCTGTCTGTTGAGCATTGTATTTTTCAGCAAATCGCTGATAGTACTGCAGCAGGAATTTTCAAGATATCTACCGGTACCGATGTTGACCCGTCAGACAGTACGGCTGCAGCCAATTTCTGGGCCGGTAAATTTGACGAATCCGGAAACAGTGTTACTGTCACCAATCTGGTAAGCGCAGACAACCCGGTCCCTCCTGCAGGAACAGCAGGCGGAGGGGTTGCTCCAACAGATCCATGGTTTGACAACGTAACCTATCAGGGAGCTTTTGAACCTGGAGGAGAAAACTGGGCCAAAGGATGGACTGCCTTCTATCCTGCCAAATAAATCCCTCAACACTATATATATATCAATTAATTCAATTTTATGAATATGCCGGCATTGCATGCAATGCCGGCCAAACTGTATAAAACAATCATGGCTAAAAATGAAAAAAATCACCTACTTATTTCTACTGATCACTTTATTTTCTGCTCCGCTTTGGGGTCAAAAGGGGTTCCTGCGCGGTAAAATCATTGATGCCAATACCGGGGAAGAGCTGATAGGAGCCACC
>CAYLJE010000050.1:0-1162 GCA_964383915.1 uncultured Rikenellaceae bacterium | reverse complement strand
CCTGCGCGGTAAAATCATTGATGCCAATACCGGGGAAGAGCTGATAGGAGCCACCATAGTGGTCAAAGGCACAACGAACGGTACAATCACTGATTTTGACGGGAATTATTCCCTGGAACTGGTCCCCGGAACATACCGTATTCGTTATTCCTATATTTCTTATCAGCCACAGGTTTTTGACTCCATCCATATTGAGGCCGGTAAAGTTACTTTGAATAATATATTAATGGAAGGAGCCAAACTGGAGTTGGAGGGGGTAAAAGTGGTTGCCCGTGCCACTCGTAAAACGGAGGCAGCTTTTCAGGTCATGCAAAAAAAGTCTGCCATGGTTATGGATGGGATTTCCGCCCAGCAAATGGCAAAACTGGCTGTTAGTAATGCCGCGTCTGCACTAAGACGAGTGACCGGAGTATCGGTAAAAGAAGGGAAATACGTGTATGTTCGGGGCCTGAGCGACCGGTACAGTCTGACCACCCTGAACGGAGCCCGGATCCCCGGCCTTGACCCTGATAAAAATACGGTACAAATGGACTTGTTCCCATCTAATATCATTGAGAATCTGGTGGTATATAAAACATTTTCGCCCGAGCTCCCCGGCAGTTTTACGGGGGGATATGTAGATATTATAACTCGTGACTTTCCTGAGAAATTCACCCTGCAGTTCACGGCATCGGCCCGGTATAATCCCCAAGCCAATCTTAACAATAATTTCCTCTCCTATCCCGATGGAAAATATGACTGGCTGGGATTTGATGACGGAACAAGAGCCATACCTGAACCCGCCAGAGGGCAGACCCCTCCCAGGTTCACGGATGACACGAAGCTGGATCAGATCACTAAATCCTTCAACAAAATTATGGAACCTGTACCGGAAAAATCATTCGTGGATCAGATTTATTCTTTCGGCATAGGAAACCGTATCAAACTGGGCAAATTACCTTTCGGTTACAACATGGGAATATCCTATTCCAATAAGTACCAATTCTACGACAATGGTTTTACAGGTCGATATAAGCTGACCAATGGAAACGATGAGAAATTGGCAGGACAACTGGTGCTGGACACTGATAAAAAAGGAGAAAACAATATCATCTGGTCGGTCCTTGCCAATGGGAATCTAAAAATATCGGATCGTCATAAAATCGGTTTATTGGTGGTACAT
>CAYLJE010000049.1:0-16245 GCA_964383915.1 uncultured Rikenellaceae bacterium | reverse complement strand
AGCCATGTTATGGATGGATATACCGTTGAGAATATTGCTATAGAGGGTATGCCGGAACATTATATTACAGGGAATCTTTATAAACCGGAGAAAATTCAGGGTAAAATACCGGCCATCCTTTGTCCGCATGGTCATTGGTATCATCCGGACGATTACGGACGCTTCCGGCCGGATATGCAGAAAAGATGTGCAGCCTTTGCCCGGATGGGAGCCGTGGTGTTTGCTTATGATATGATCGGCTACGGAGAATGTACCACTTACCGCCATGATGATCCGCTGGCGTTGCAGATACAAACATTCAACAGCATACGGATCGTGGATTATCTCTGTTCACTCGACTATGTGGATACATCCCGTATCGGCGTGACCGGTGCTTCGGGCGGCGGTACCCAAACCATCTATCTCTCATTGGTTGACCCGCGAATAAAAGTGTCTGTACCCGTGGTAATGGTCTCTTCCTATTTTTTCGGAGGATGCATTTGTGAAAGTGGTATGCCGGTAGCCCGGAGTGCCAACCATGAAAGCAACCTGGCCGATATGGCAGCTACTTTTGCCCCCAAGCCCCTGTTGATTGTTTCCGACGGAAAAGACTGGACCCGTTTCGTGCCGGAAACAGAATATCCTTATATCCGGAATGTGTATACCCTGTATCATGCTGAAGACAATGTCGGGAATGCTCATTTCCCGAAAGAAGGACATGATTACGGCTTTTCCAAACGGAAAGCGGTATATCCTTTTATGGCCAGACACCTGGGATTGGATTTGAACAAGATATTGAATGATTCGGGAAAAATAGACGAGAGCTTTGTTACCCCGTTGGCGATGCAGGAGCTGAAAGTCTTCCCCGACAAGCCGGTGGCTTTCCTTTGTGGCAACGTACGGTACAACTCCTCCTCTCCTCTGTATGATAAAAAACGGGAAAAATAATTAACAAAAATGGTTATGAGTACCAGAAGAAAATTTATCCAAACCACCGCCGCCGGAGCTTTGGCTACGGCTGTCTGGCCAGGCACACCACTCTCTGCCGGCCAGGTGTCCCTAAACCGTGATACGAAAGAAAAAAAAACTGTCCGTATCGGGATCATCGGAGCGGAAAACAGCCACACCATTGGATACGGAAAACTTTTTAATATAGATAAGCGTTTCCCCGGTATCGAGGTGAAATATGTGTGGGGAGAAACGGAAGAGTTTGCCCGGCGGGCTGTGGAAAAAGGGAAGATCCCCAACAGGGTCAAAGACCCGCGGGAGATGCTGGGAAAAATAGATGCGCTGATTGTGGATCACCGTCATCCCAAATACCATCTTCCGGCAGCCTTGCCTTTTGTAGAAGCGGGTATTCCCACGTTTGTCGACAAACCTTTCTGTTATCGTGTGGAAGAAGGAAAGGCTTTTCTGGAAAAAGCCAAAGAAAAGGATACCCCGGTTACCTCTTATAGTAGTATTGCCCAGAGCAATGCTACTTTTGATATCCGGGATCAGGTGAAGGAAATGCACGACATCGAGCAGGTGGTACGCTATGGCGTGAACCGGCCCGGTATGCATAATAAATATGGCGGGATCTTTTTTTACGGCGTACATACCGTACAACCTCTTATGTATATCTTCGGAGAGGATATCCGGAAGGTGAGGATAACTAAAAACGGAGACAACTGGACTGCCAGTGTAGCCTATGATAACGGTCTGCTGGCTACCCTGGTTTTTATGAAAGGATATTACGGGTGGAAAACCTACGTGACAGTGAAGGAAGGGGTGAAGGAGCTGGTTTCACGGGTGCCCGCAGCCGATCCGCCACGGAATGATACCGATATGGTCCGTATGTTCCGGACCGGCGAACTGCCCCGTACCTATCAGAGTATCCTGAACGGGGTCTCTGTCCTCGAAGCCCTGGAGAAATCGGTGGAAAGCGGGAAATGGGAAGAGGTGAAATATGTAAAAATAATGGAATAGTGGAAGGTTGGAATAATGGGAATGTTTGTCAGTGATCAATCAACGATCAACGTTTCGAACAGTTTCAGATATTGTTCCGCTACCTTCTCCCACGAGTATTCCCTCCGGATCTTCTCCTGATTATTTTTGACAAAGGTTTCTTTTTTTCCCAAATAAATATCCCAGTTCTTCAGGATGGAAGTTACCTTATCAGCTGTGGAAAAATAAAGAGCTTCTTCCCCGAGGACATAACGGTTGAAAGGATTGTCATGGGCGGCGATCAAACAACCGGCCGCCATAGCCTCCAGTAACGAAGGATTGGTGCCTCCTACCGAATGACCGTGAAAATAACCCCGGGAGTGATGAGATAATAAATGTAACAGACGCCGGTCATAGATTGATCCGGCAAAGAGAATTCCTGGTTTTCCTGCGAAATCTCTTATGAGCTTTTTCCCGTAAGGAGTCCATGAGTCACCTATCAGTAAAAGGGAGTACGTTGTTCCGGAATGAAGATATCCTTCCAGTATCATCCGCAGGTTGTTTTCCGGAACGGTCCGGGAAATGACAAGATAATACCGGCCGGGAAGAACAGGTGTTTTATATAGATCAGGAGAAAAATGATGTTTTTTCCCTTGCCCTGATCGCGTAATATAATCTGCCAGTAAACAGTTAAGGGACGTTCCTTCCGGGATCCTTGTTTCTTTAGGGATTGATGCTCCGTATGAGATGAGTGCAGGACTCACTCCATATTTCATTTGGAAATAAGTCGCTATTTCAGGATGATCGACTACCAGTTTATTACTCTTTCTGACTGCATGTTTTTCCGTAAAACGTAAAAAGAATCTGACCAACCCGTTCCATTGCTTTCTTTTCCATTCCAGACCATCCGTAAGGGTTATTACAGGTACCGGTTTTTTTCTCCGGGTAAATAAAGCATTGGAATAACCACAATTCAGGATTACATCCGGCCGGCGCCGGTAAGCATCCCTGAGACAAAGAAAATCATATATCAAAATGGCAAAACGACCGAAAATTTTTTGGGGAAGGGGTTTACAGATTAAAACGACTTTTTCCAAATGATCCTTACGATAAGGGTGATTCGAAGGATTATACACCATAACCTGGTGTCCTTTTTCAGCCCATCTCCGGGATACTTCTTCGGCGAAAGCCTCAAAACCGCCATATCGATTGGGGATACCTCTTGTTCCTGTAATAACTATCTTCATCGGGAGAAATTAAAACTGTTTTTTCAAATTAAAAGATTTTTTTTTGGAAAAATCAATTTTGAGGATTAATATTGTAGTCTATTTCAAATATTCTTTTCTGAAAAGGGTGTTTGATTTATTGAGAAGAGGGGAGAGATTAGGCTCTGAGAACCTCTAGCAACCCCCCCGGCAACGGAGGAAGGTGCTAAAACCTAATTCCGATTTATCGGAAGATGATAAATGAATGCTAAAGAAAATGAACAGACCAGAACAGATCACTACAAGCAGAAAACAACAGACCAACCAGTCCGTTTCTTCCATCCATCTTTTTTCCCGGAATTTTATCCTGTCGTTTATGCCTATGGGCATGCGCTAGCCTTCGACTTATCAGGTTGAAGGATTCCGGACTTACGCTGCTGATTATGCAGCGGACTCATTATTTTTGATTATCTATAAACTAAAAAAATACAGCTCATGAAATATCATTTTGAAACCAACCAAATACATGCGGGATATAAACCCGAGCCAACTACTTTATCCCGGGCAGTGCCCATTTATCAGACCACGTCTTATGTTTTTAAAGACTCGGCCCATGGTGCCGGCTTGTTTGCGTTGAAAGAGTTTGGAAATATCTATACACGTATCAACAATCCAACCACAGATGTATTCGAACAGCGGATAGCTTCCCTGGAGGGAGGAGTGGCAGCTCTCGCAACATCCTCCGGTCTTGCAGCACAGTTTCTGACTATGACCAACATACTACAGACCGGGGATAATTTTGTTACCTCCCCTTATTTATATGGGGGAACTTTTAACCAGTTTAAGGTGACTTTGAAAAATCTGGGGTTTGAAGCCCGTTTTGCTCCCAATCTGGCTATCGAAGAATTTGAAAAAAGAATTGACGACAAAACCAAAGCCATTTACCTCGAAACCATTGGTAATCCGGCTTTTAATATCCCTGATTTTGATCGGTTTGCTCTATTGGCACAAAAATATGATATCCCGCTTATAGTGGATAACACATTTGGTGCTGCCGGGTACCTGTTCCGTCCCATTGAGCACGGGGCCAATATTGTGGTTGAATCGGCCACCAAATGGATCGGGGGCCATGGTACCAGTATTGGCGGGGTGATCACGGATGCCGGTAATTTCAACTGGGGCAACGGAAAATTTCCACAGTTTACCGGGCCCTCGGAAGGATATCATGGCCTGCGTTACTGGGAAACATTCGGGGAAGGTTCTCCTTTCGGTAACATCGCTTTTATTATACGGGCACGGGTGGAAGGACTAAGAGACTATGGACCGAGTATCAGTCCGTTCAATTCATTCCTGCTGTTGCAGGGATTGGAAACACTGTCCCTGCGTATGGAACGACATATCGGGAACACACAGACTCTGGCGGAATGGCTTCAGGCACATCCGAAGGTAGAGAAAGTGAACTATCCCGGCCTGCCTGATGATCCGAACCATGCCCTGGCAGAAAAATATTTGCCGAAAGGAGCCGGCGGGGTACTGACATTTGAAGTGAAAGGAGATATTAAACAGACCGTTAAGCTGGTAGAATCTTTACTTCTGGTAAGTCATCTGGCCAATATCGGAGATGTCCGGACTTTGATCATCCAGCCGGCAGCTACCACACACCAGCAGTTGTCAGAAGAAGAACAAAGAGCAGCCGGCGTTACGCCAACGCAGTTGCGTGTATCTGTGGGTTTGGAATATATCGAAGATATTATTGCAGATTTTGAACAGGCGCTGCAGCTGATCTGATCCAATGGCTTTTGAAAAGATTAAAATAACAAAACCTTTTCCTCTTGAAGCCGGAGGGACATTGCCCGAAATGGAGATCGCCTACCACACTTTTGGTACATTGAACTCCGGAAAAGACAATGTGATCTGGGTATGTCATGCCCTGACTGCTAATTCGGATGTGAGCGGGTGGTGGCCTGACATGATTGGCCCGGGAAAACTGTTGGATACAGATGAATATTTTATTGTATGTGTCAACATCATCGGATCCTGTTATGGAACGACAGGCCCCCTGTCTGTCAACCCGGAAACGGGGAAAGCTTACTATCGTTCGTTTCCTCTGATTACCTTCCGGGATGTGGTCAGAGGGCTGGAACGGGTACGGCAACACCTGGGTATCCGGAAAATCCAAATGATTATAGGTGGATCTATCGGGGGGCAACAAGCACTGGAATATAGTATCATGGTTCCTGACCTGATCGAGCGGTTGGTTTTCCTGGCTTCCAGCGTACAATATGCTCCCTGGGGCATTGCTTTTAGCCAATCCATGAGGCTGGCCATTGAAGCAGATCCTTCTTTTGAGCAGGATATCCCCGGCGGAGGCAACAGAGGTCTGAGGGCAGCCCGGTCCATAGCCCTGCTGAGCTATCGTAATGATGCTATTTACAATAAAACCCAACAGGAAGAAGATGATAACAAACTAACGGACTTCCGGGCTTCTTCCTATCAGAATTATCAGGGGGATAAATTGGTCCGCCGTTTTGATGCTTATTCCTATTATGCACTAACCCTCCTTTCCGATACACATAATGTGGGCCGGGGGCGGGGAGGACAAGAAAAAGCTTTGCAACGTATCCGGGCCAGGGTGTTGTCAGTGGGTATTTCCAGCGACCTGCTGTTTCCCGCATACGAGCAAAAATACCTGGCAGAGCATGTGAAAAACGGAAGATACGTGGAAATCGACTCGTTATATGGCCATGACGGTTTCCTGGTAGAAACGGGGAAATTAACAGAAATTATTAAACCTTTTTTGGAAGAATAAACTTACCCCCTTCCCTTCCCTTCATGAGGAGGAGAGAGTGAGGGAGGGAGTAAAAGAAAGAAACAAACGATAACCATGAACAGGCGGAATATTAAAATAGGGCTTTTCGGATATGGCGTAGTTGGCCAGGGATTGCATGATGTATTGAATGAGAGCAAGGGCTTTCAGGCGGATATAATCAGGATATGTGTGAAAGACCGGGAGAAAAAAAGAAGGCTGCCCATGCATTATTTTACTTTCAATAAATGGGATATTCTGGATGATCCGGAAATCAACCTCGTGGTAGAGTTGATCGATGATGCCGAAGAAGCCTATCATATTGTCAGTACCGCACTTTCGCGTGGGAAGAATGTGGTCACGGCTAATAAAAAAATGATCGCCGGACACATGGAAGAGCTGATCCAGCTGCAGGAGAAAAATAAAGTTTCTTTGTTATACGAAGGAGCTGTATGTGGGGCTATCCCTATCATCCGGAATCTGGAAGAATATTATGATAATGAACTGCTGTTTTCTTTGCGTGGGGTATTCAACGGGTCAACCAACTATATTCTGACAAAAATGTTCCATGAGAACAGAGATTACGAAGCATCTTTACGGGAAGCTCAGGAATTAGGATTCGCAGAGAGTGATCCTGTCCTGGATGTTTCCGGGGAAGATGCCAATTACAAGCTTTGTATCATTATGGAACATGCATACGGAATGTATGTCCGGCCGGAAGATATTTTTTATCTGGGGATAACAAAGATCAATAGCCAGGATATGCAGTTTGCCAGAGAAAAAAATTCCCGGATCAAACTGGTTCCATACACCGGCAGGGTAGGTAAGGATGGTCTGACAGCTTTTATCCTGCCTCGTTTTTTATCCGAAGATAAGAAGTTGTACATGGTGGAAAACGAATACAATGGGGTGGTCGTCGAAGCTGCCTTTGCGGAAAAACAATTTTTCTATGGAAAAGGAGCCGGGGGCCATCCTACCGGCTCGGCGGTGCTCTCGGATATCTCTGCCAATTCTTTTTTTTATGCTTATGAATATAAAAAAAGAAAACAAAAATTGGGATTATTTTATGCTACCGATGTAACTTTGGAGATTTATTTCAGGTACCATGATAAAAAGGATGCAGATATACTGAAATTTGATGAGATCACGGAAAGTTATATCGGACCGGATTATAATTATCTGATTGGTAAAATAAATTTGCAAGAGCTTATTGAAAAGAAAAAGGAGATTCTGCAACGTGATGTCAGTGTGATAAATACAGGGTTTAAACCGGCGAAGAGAGGGATATGAACATAAAAATATTGTCTAAATTATTATCTGAGAAGATCCTTGTGCTGGACGGGGCCATGGGTACCATGATTCAGGGGTATGGCCTGAAAGAAGAAGAATACAGGGGTGCACGGTTCAAGGACTTTAAAATTCCGTTAAAAGGAAACAATGATTTGTTGTCACTAACCCGGCCCGGGATTATACAGGAAATCCATGAAGGATATCTGGATGCGGGGGCAGATATCATCGAGACCAACACTTTTAATGCCAACAGAATCTCCCTGGCTGATTATCGGATGGAGGGACTGGCTTATGAAATTAATGTTGCCGCTGCCCGTCTGGCACGGAAGACCGCCGATAAATTTATAGCGGAGAATCCGGGGAAACCCCGTTTTGTAGCCGGCACGATGGGACCTACCAATAAAACCGCTTCTATCTCTCCCAAGGTAGAAGATCCCGGATACAGAGCGGTAACTTTTGACAACTTAAGGGAAGCTTATGCTGAACAGACCCGGGGGCTGATCGACGGAGGTGCAGATATTTTGCTTCTGGAGACTATTTTTGATACGCTGAATGCCAAAGCAGCCCTGGTGGGAATCCGGGATGTGTTTTATGAAAAAGGAAGACAATGGCCGGTGATGGTCTCCGTGACCATCGTGGATGCCAGCGGACGTACCCTTTCCGGACAAACACTGGAAGCTTTTGTGATTTCCGTTTCTCATGCTCCTTTATTCAGTATCGGATTGAACTGCTCTATGGGAGCCAAAGAGTTAGAACCTTATGTAGAGAGATTGGCTACGTTAACTCATCTGCCGGTGAGTGTGCACCCCAATGCCGGATTTCCGAACCAGTTCGGAGAGTATGAATCTACTCCGGAAGAGATGGGTGAGGTGCTGGAACGATTGATGTCAGGAGGTCATGTGAATATCATTGGAGGTTGTTGCGGAACAACCCCGGCACATATCCGTGAATTTGTCTCACGGGCAGAAGGGAAAAAACCACGTGTTCTCCCCCTCAAAAAACATGTTCTGCAACTAAGCGGATTGGAGCCGCTGAAAGTGTTTCCCGGAAGCAATCTGATAAATATAGGAGAACGTACCAATGTAGCCGGATCCAGACGTTTTGCCCGGCTGATACGTGAAGAGAAATTCGAGGAGGCATTGTCAGTAGCCAGACAGCAGGTGGAGAACGGAGCTCAGATCATCGATGTGAGTATGGATGATGCCATGCTGGATGCGGAGAAAGCGATGGTTACCTTCCTGAACTTCCTCTCCTCCGACCCTGAAATTGCCCGGGTGCCGGTGATGATCGACTCATCGAAATGGCAGGTACTGGAAGCCGGACTGAAATGCCTGCAGGGAAAAGGAATTGTTAATTCTATCAGCCTAAAGGAAGGAGAAAAGGATTTTATCGATAAGGCTGAGAAAGTAAGAAAATATGGTGCAGCGGTTATTGTCATGGCTTTTGACGAAGAAGGACAGGCAACTACTTTTGAGCGTAAGATTGGAATTGCACAGAGAGCTTACCGTCTGCTGAGAGAGAAAGTGCATTTTCCGCCGGAAGATATAGTAATGGACTTGAATATCCTGGCTATAGGGACCGGTATGGAAGAACATAATAATTATGCCGTGGATTTTATCCGGGCGGTAAAATGGGTAAAAGAAAACCTGCCTTATGTTCATACCAGCGGGGGTGTAAGCAACCTCTCCTTTTCTTTCCGGGGACACAATCCCATCCGGGAAGCCATTCATTCTTCTTTTTTGTATCATGCTATACAGGCCGGTTTGGATATGGCCATTGTCAATGCAGGGAACCTGCCAATCTATGATGAGATCCCGGAAGATCTGATGGAGCGGGTGGAGGACCTGATATTTAATCGTCGCGCTGACGCTACTGACAGGTTATTGCAGTATGCTGAGACAACCGGCGTCGCCAGGGGATTAGAGGAAGAAGAAAAAGATACCTGGCGGCAACAACCCCTGAAAGAACGGATTATCCGTTCGCTGGTGAAAGGAATTCCTGACTTTGTGGAAGAATATATGGACGAAGCGATTCGGGAATATCCATCGGCACTGGATATCATCGAAGGTCCTATGATGGAGGGGATGAACATTGTGGGGGATCTTTTCGGGTCGGGAAAGATGTTTTTGCCCCAGGTGATCAAAAGTGCGCGGGTGATGAAGAAGGCAGTGGCTGTTTTGGAACCGGTGCTGGAAAAAGAAAAAGCTGCGGGAGGAAAACCACAGACCGCAGGAAAAGTGTTGCTGGCGACGGTGAAAGGAGATGTACACGATATTGGAAAAAATATCGTAGGGATTGTCTTACAGTGTAATAATTATGAAATTGTTGACCTTGGGGTGATGGTTCCTGCCGAAAAGATCCTGGAGACAGCCCGTAAAGAAAATGTGGATATTATCGGACTGAGTGGGCTGATTACTCCTTCCCTCGAAGAGATGATCTACGTGGCCGATGAGATGAAAAAGAAAGCATTTTTACAACCCCTGCTGATTGGAGGGGCTACTACCTCGGTATTGCATACAGCCGTGAAAATACAACCACATTATCCGAATGGGGTAATCTATGTAAAAGATGCCTCTAAGAGTGTCACGGTGGTGAGTAGTCTTTTATCAGAAGAAAAGAAAAAATTCCTCGAGGAGGTCAATATCTATTATGGGGAACTCAGGGATATGAACCGGAATATTCCGCGGAGATATCTTCCGCTGGAAAAAGCCCGGGAGAACAAGCTTACACTTCCCTGGAAGGATTATTCTCCGCCAAAGCCGGTAAAACCCGGAATCACCGTATTTAAAGAGATCGAACTGAAGGAGATCATCCCTTATATCGACTGGACATTCTTTTTCCATGTGTGGGAATTAAAAGGGAAATTTCCCGGTGTCCTGGATCACCCGGTGAAAGGGAAGGAAGCCCGCAAAGTGTATGAAGAAGGATTGCAATTTCTGGAGAGGCTGGAACACGAGCATATCCTGAAAGCCCGGGCGGAAGTGGGTTTATTTCCGGCAGGTACTGTCGGAGATGATATTATGGTGTTCGAAGATGAAAAACGGGAAACCATAAAAGGGACCCTTTATCATCTGCGACAACAGATGCCTAAAACTACCTCAGGTCATAATCTCTGTTTAAGTGATTTTGTGGCTCCGGTCGATTCAGGGGTGCATGATTATATCGGCCTGTTTGCTGCAACTGCCGGCCTGAACATTGATTATTACCTGGATCTGTTCAAAAAAGAACATGACGATTACAATGCTGTTATGGTTAAGGCTTTGGCCGACCGGCTGGCGGAAGCGGCAACGGAATGGTTACATGCAAAAGTACGAAAGGATATATGGGGTTTTGCTCCGGATGAAAAACTTTCATTGGAAGAAATGTTCCGGACAAAATACCAGGGCATCAGACCGGCATATGGTTATCCGGCGTGCCCCGATCATGCCGGGAAAAGAAACTTGTTTAATCTCCTGAAAGTAGAGAAAAATACCGGTATCCGTTTGACGGAAAACTTTGCCATGATCCCGGGAGCCTCTGTGAGCGGACTGATCTTCTCGCACCCACAGTCTGCTTATTTTGATATCCTGAAGATCCTGCCCGATCAGTTAGCAGATTATGCCGGCCGTAAGGGAATATCTATGGAAATAGCAGAAAAACAATTGTCACATATACTCTATAAAGAAGGGTAATAAACATAACCAACGGGAAAATGGGAAAAACAGTCACGGATACATTGAAGGATGCAGATAAGACCTTGTTTTCTTTTGAACTGCTGCCGCCGCCAAAAGGACAGAATATCGAATATATTTATAAGATCATTGATCCGTTGATGAAGTTCAATCCGGCATATATTAATATCACTTATCACCAGGAAGAGGTTGTTTATCGAAAGGTGAAAGGTAATCTCCTGGAGAAACGGATCGTTTGGAAAAGACCGGGAACAGTAGCTATCTCTGCAGCCATAAAATATAAATATAAAGTAATGGTCGTACCTCATCTGATATGTGGAGGTTTTACCAGAGAAGAAACAGAAAATGCCCTGATTGATCTGAACTTTCTGGGGATAAACAATGTGCTGCTTGTCCGGGGGGATCCGATATCTGACAACAAAGTTTTTGTTCCGGAAGAAGGAGGCCATGAACATGCCGAAGGACTGGTACGCCAGGTTACAGATATGAACAAAGGAGTTTATATGGATATGGACCTGATTGAGCCGAGACCTACAAAATTTTCGATAGGAGTAGCCGGATATCCGGAGAAACATCCGGAATCTCCTAACTTTGAGTCGGATATTCATTTTTTGAAGAAAAAGATCGAGGCCGGAGCTGAGTATATTATTACCCAGATGTTTTTTGATAACAGGAAGTTTTTTGACTTTGAACAACGTTGTCGCAAAGCCGGCATTAAAGTGCCGATTATTCCCGGACTAAAACCCGTATCTACAAAAAAACAACTTACTAATTTGCCTAAAACCTTTAACATAGATATGCCGGAGGAGCTGGTGAAAGAGATGTTGAAATGCAAAAATAATGAGGAAATCTATGAGTTGGGCATTGAATGGGGTATCCACCAGACAAAAGAACTGGTTGATTATGGGGTCCCGGTCGTTCATTTTTATACTATGGGCCGGACGGATAATATATACCGGATTGCAAAAGAAGTGTTTTAGGAAGGTTGATCGATGAACAAAATTTTCTTTGCGTTCTCTGCTTAAAATTCCCAACCCGTAACTTCCCGGACCCATCATTACCCGCTACGCTTCATGAGATCGTTCTTCGTTCACCAGTCCAAGCACCTTTTTTGCTTCCTGATAGCCGATATCAAACATTTCATTGGCTTTGGAAATTTCGAAGATCCCAAACCCTTTCAGATCTTTCGGGTCGATGCGAATATCACATTTTTTCATATTTTCCTGGACGCTGGCCAGAATACGCAGATAAAAAGACCATTCGGCTACTTTGATCAGTCCTGAGATGTTTTCTTCTTCCCAGTGCGGGTTGATGTTTACTCCGATCAGTTGTTTACACATATTCTTAACAGGAGTTACCGGCAATACATCAAAAACGCCACCATCCACATAGTGGTATTTTCCTATTTTGTGGGGTTCAAAAAGAATAGGGATGCTGGAGGAGGCAATGACCACATCGGCGAGAGGTCCTTTGTTAATATATTCAACCCGTCCTTTGTTCAGATTGGTGACGGTGATCCAGAGAGGTTTTTGCAGTTTTTCAAAGGTCCTGGCACGCAGGTAGCTTTTGATAAGGCTTCGAAGACCTGATAAACGAAGAAATCCGCTGCGGGGTACTGTAAAACGGACAAGAGAAAAAATCTTCTTCTCAATAAACATGTCAAGAATTTCACGAGGGGCATAACCGTCAGCATAAAAAGCCCCTACGATAGCTCCGGCGCTGACACCGGAAATGATATCCGCAGAAATGCCCTCTTCCACAAGCGCCTGAATAACACCCAGGTGGGCAAATCCCCTTGCTCCGCCACCACTAAGGACAAGCCCCGTATCATGTTTCGCTTTCATAGGCATTCATTTTGGTAAATATGGTATATTTATCAGTAAGAAAGTTAAATATCAAAGGAAATCATTAATTTCACAAAATTATTTTAATCTGCAAAGTTATATGACAAAAAAGAAAAAGGACAATAGAAATATAAAACATCAAACAGGAAAAACAACCCTGAAAAATAAAATTATCGGGCTTTTCTCAAGATATCCGGCACGCTCATTTAATTATAAACAGGTATCTACTGCATTGGTAGTAAAGGATATAGCCGGGAAAAAACAGATAGAAAAAAGTTTGACAGACCTGAAAAAAGAAAATCGGCTGGAAGAAATATCCCCCGGCAAATATAAGCTAAAGAGTAAGACAGGTTTTATAACGGGCATGGTGGACATGACTGCTTTTGGCAGTGCATATGTGGTGAGTGATGCTTTACAGGAAGATGCATTCATCAGCCAGGCAAACCTGCATCATGCCCTGAACGGTGATAAAGTAAAAGTGTATCTTTTCGCCCGCCGCAAAAACAGAAGACTGGAAGGTGAAGTGGTAGAAATACTGGAAAGAAAAAGAAAGACCTTCGTTGGCATTGTGGAGGTGTCCGGGAAATTTGCTTTCCTCATCCCCGACAACCGGCAGATGCCCTATGATATATTTATTCCCCTGAGCAAACTGCAGGGAGCCGGCAATGGACAGAAGGCAGTGGCTCGTATTACGGAATGGCCGGACAGGGTAAAGAATCCGTTTGGGGAAATTGTGGAGGTGCTGGGAAATCCGGGGGATCATGAAGTGGAAATGCATGCGATCCTGGCAGAATTTGAACTGCCGGCAGCTTTTCCTGAAGAAATAGAAAAAGCGGCTGAAAAGATCAGAGGAAAAATTACGAAAAAAAATTTGGAGGGACGTCGCGATTTCAGACAGGTTCCCACTTTTACAATCGACCCGGCTGATGCCAAAGACTTCGATGATGCCCTCTCTGTTCGCTTTCCGGAAGACGGAAACATAGAGGTGGGGGTCCATATTGCCGATGTTACTCACTTTGTCAAACCGGATAGCATCCTGGATCAGGAAGCTTACGACAGGGCTACCTCTGTTTATCTGGTGGACAGGGTAGTGCCTATGTTGCCGGAAAGACTTTCAAATAATGTCTGCTCATTGAATCCGCATGAAGATAAATTGTGTTTCTCAGTGGTGTTTAAGCTGTCCCCGCAGGCCGGGGTGCTGGATACATGGGCAGGGAAAACGGTTATTAACTCGGACAGACGGTTTGCCTATGAGGAAGCCCAGGAAATTATTGAGGGAAAAGAGGGAAAACTGTCCGGAGAGATATTGGCCCTGTACAACCTGGCTGCTGTTTTGCGAAAGAAAAGATTTGCCCATGGCTCGTTGGATATTGAACGTGTGGAAGTGAAATTTGATATTGACGAAAAAGGAACCCCCCTGGGAGTCTTTTTTAAGGTGAGTAAAGAGGCCAACCAATTGGTGGAAGAATTTATGTTGCTGGCGAATCGAACAGTGGCTGAGATGATAGGGAAAAAACATAAACAGGAAAAGAAAGGAAAAACGTTTGTTTACCGTATTCATGATAAACCCAAAGAAGACAAACTGGTGAGTTTTACACGTATTGCCCGGAAACTGGGGTATGATGTACATACCGAAAACAGAGGGGCACTGTCCCGTTCAATGAATAAACTCATGAAACAAGTGGTGGGCAAACCGGAACAAAATCTGCTGGAGACACTGGCCCTGAGAGCGATGGCCAAAGCTGTCTATTCAACAAAGAATATCGGACATTACGGACTGGCTTTTGATTATTATACACATTTTACCTCTCCTATCCGTCGTTATCCGGATATGATGGTACACCGGCTGGTGTATGGTTATCTGCAGGGAGAAAAGTCTGCCAATGAAGAGGAGTATGAGACAAAATGTCGCCATGCTTCCGAAATGGAAAGAAAAGCTATTGACGCCGAAAGGGCTTCTATCAAATATAAACAGGTTGAATACCTGGCTGACAAAGTAGGTGCCCGTTTTGATGGAATCATCTCGGGGGTCACAGATTGGGGTATTTATGTTGAGATCAACGAAAATAAATGCGAAGGGATGATCCCCATACGGGAACTGGCGGATGATTTTTATGAACTGGATGAAGAAAATTATTATATTATAGGCAGAAAAAAAGGTCGTAAGTTTCAATTGGGTGATCCTGTCAAAGTGGAGATATCCCGGGTGAACCTGGAAAAAAGACAACTGGATCTGCTGCTTGCTGAATAATTTCATAAAAATGAAAAAATCTTCTTTACCGGGCTATAAGAGAAAAATTCGGAATGAGATTATCCGGGTGTCCAGCCAGGTTTTTGCACAATTTGGTTACCGGAAAACAACGGTGGAAGATATCGCTGTTCAGATGCATATGGTGAAAAGTTCATTGTATTACTATTTCAGTGGGAAAGAGGATATATTTAATGCCGTGGTTGACTGTGAAGCAAAAAGAATACGTAAAAAACTAACCGACATTCTGGAACAAAATGATGACCCCCGTACCCGCCTTCGTAAATATATTGTGGTACGAATGCAGGCCATGAAAGATATCTCTCAGACCTACTCAACGATCTTTGATCCTCATCTGGTGCATTATGATTTCATTGAGCGCGTCCGGAAAAAATATGACCGGGAGGAACATATGACCATCCGGAAAATCCTGGAAGAAGGAATCAGCCGGAATGTGTTTAATGTCCAGGATCCCTCCCTGGCCGCTACCGTTATTTGTAAGGCGATGAAAGGACTGGAGATCCCATTGTACTGGCGTGAGAAAGAAAATAACGGATTCCCCCATGTGGAAAACATGCTTCATCTGCTGTTTTACGGGTTGGTAAGGCGTTCTGCCGGCGGATAAATCTGAAGTTGATTTTCTTAATGAAAAATTATATTTTTAATCGCAAAATAAAACTTAATTTTATGCTTATGAAAACGCTGTTTGTTTTTTCCTTTCTGATGACAGGGATGGCTGTGCAGGCCCAGACGTCTGCCGATAATGTTCTTGGGAAATGGTACACCGGCAATAAAGAAACGATTATTGAGATTTATAAAGAAGGAAATACCTTTGCCGGGAAAATTAGCTGGCTAAAAGACCCATATGAAAACGGGAAACCCAAAGTGGATGATAAAAACCCCAATGTAAAATTGCAAAATCGTCCGGTCATGGGGTTAAAACTTCTGTGGGGTTTTTCCTATGACGGGAAAGATAAAGAATGGAACGGCGGGAATATCTATGATCCCAAAAGTGGAAAGACGTATGACTGCTATATGTGGATGGACGACAATGATTTGAAGATCAAAGGATATGTCATGGGTATTAAATGGATGGGACGCAAGACAACCTGGACAAGAGCGGAGTAATGAGAAGTGCCTAAAGTGATCTAAAGTGCCTAAAGTGCCTAAAGTGCCTAAAGTGCCTAAAGTGCCTAAAGTGCCTAAAGTGATCTAAAGTGCCTAAAGTGCCTAAAGTTGGTGGGGGCAGGAGGTTTTATTTCCATTGCCACTCGTA
>CAYLJE010000048.1:14980-16402 GCA_964383915.1 uncultured Rikenellaceae bacterium | reverse complement strand
TTCTGATATCCGCAGTGTAAACACTGTCATTTTCTTTATGCAGCTTGAAAATGCACGGATTATAACCCTCCAGATTTTGAAAATAAACGCAAACAGATTCATCCTCCGGAGTGTATGTGTTTACTCTAACGGTGAAACTTAAATTGATTTCCTGAGATTTTACCAATGAATGAAATGAGAATAATATAATGATTAAAAATGGACCCCTGATTTTTATCCATTTCATTTTTGTATGTTCTAATAATAATATTTTAAAATTTTAAACCTGAACGATGTTTTAAATTTATGATTTCTTTCTGAATATTTCATCTGAAATGAAAAAATTGTTGAAATTTTATGCTGATAAATGGTTCTGGGAATAAATACTTAAAAGGAAAGAAAATGTATATAAGAATGATAATCAGTTTTATATCCGTATATAAACGTATATAAACGTAAACAAACGTAAAATATACGACTAGTATTAGGAGCTTGACGTTACTTTGTTTCAGAAAAAGTTTACGGCCGTAAAACTAATGTGAACAAAAAATGAATGTTTAATTTAAAAAAGTAAAGTCATGAACAATTTAAGAAACAGAGTAAATCTGATCGGTAATTTAGGAATAGATCCTGAGATACGCGAAATAAACGGGGGAAGAAAAATGGCCCGTTTCTCACTGGCTACTAAAGAAACCTATAAGAACTCGGACGGACAAAAAGTGACGGATACACAGTGGCATAACATGATTGCCTGGGGTCCGACAGCCGCTTTTGCTGAAAAATATCTGAAAAAAGGACAAGAAGTTGCCATTGAAGGTAAACTTAATCACCGTGCTTATGAAGATAATCAGGGGGTGAAAAAATACGTTACCGATGTTGTCATTAATGAGATTCTCATCCTGAGGAATAGCCCGAAACAGGCCACAGAAGAAAAAAAGACAGCGGTGTAACCACCCCGTAGAGACGCGATTTATCGCGTCTCTTTTCTTTTCCTTCCCGCGTCTCTTTTCTTTTCCCTCCCGCGTCTCTTTTCTTCTCCCCGTAAAGACACGATTTATCGCGTCTTTCTTTGCGTCTCTCCTTCTCTCACCTCTCTCTTCCTTGTTTTTCCTTTTATAGAAAATTACCATGTATAGAAAATTTCAAAACAAATACCGGATAGCATCTATACGTTTACAGGAATGGGATTATGGAGCCAATGCTTCTTATTTCGTGACCATCTCTACTAAAAACATGAAAAGGTTTTTTGGGAATGTTATCCTGGGGGAGATGCACCTGTCCGCAATCGGTGAAATCGCCCGGAGATATTGGTACGAACTACCCCGGCAGTTTCCCATCGTTGAGTTAGAGTCTTTTATCGTGATGCCCAACCATATCCACGCTATCCTCCGTATAGACGCGATTCATCGCGTCTCTCCCCAAACGATTCATCGCGTCTCTCCC
>CAYLJE010000048.1:12442-14880 GCA_964383915.1 uncultured Rikenellaceae bacterium | reverse complement strand
CGATTCATCGCGTCTCTCCCCAAACGATTCATCGCGTCTCTCCCTCTCCCGTCTCTCCTCACCCCGGCGGCATCACCGGCCGGAAAAACCCTATGTTGTACCAAAACCTGTCACGTATGATCCGCTGGTACAAAGGACGTGTAACTTATGAGATTCACAAAATTGAACCTGTTTTCAGTTGGCTGCCTAGGTTCTACGAAAAAATTATTAAGGATAAAAGAGCATATCTAACCATCACCCGTTACATAGAGTCCAACCCTCACCGCTGGCAGGAAAAATTTCTCTCCTGATCCTTTTCCCTCCCGCGTCTCTTTTCTTCTCCCAACCGCTTCTGCCCGTATAAACGCGATTCATCGCGTCTCTCCACCTTGCTGCAAGGTAATTTATTTGAAAACTATTTCCTTAATCAGCTCTTCTCCGGCTTGTTTATTCAGGCTTTTAACCAGTTCTTCACGAATCATAGTCAGTTCATGTTTTACAACTGATGACCGGATGTGGACATAAAGAATTCCGTTGCGGATATAAATCCGGTTGGTTTTGGACGCAATGATTTTTCCTACCGTATCTTCCCATTTTCCTACCAGCGCTACCTCACGGAGCTTGTGGTCAATGTGCATCTCCCGTAAGTATTGTTCTATGACCTCTCTGATACTTTGTGTCTTGGTACGTCTCATATTGCATTATTCTTCTGACGTAATTTCTTTGATCTCTTCGTTGATTTTAAATACTTTATAGTCAGTATCCAATCCTTTCAGGATATTTTCCAGATGATCCAGATGGGTATCCGTTATGAAAATTTGCCCGAATTCGTTTCTTGCAACCATCTTGATGATCTGATACACCCTGTGTGCATCAAATTTATCAAAAATATCATCCAAAAGCAAAACAGGTTTTGTCCCGGTTAACTCACGGATGAACTCGAATTTTGCAAACTTAAGAGCTACCAGGAAAGTTTTCTGTTGACCCTGAGAACCGGCTTTTTTGATCGGATGATTATTTAAGGTCATGACCAGGTCATCTTTATGTATTCCTCCACTGGTATATTGCAGGATGCGATCTTTTTCGCGGTTGGCAGTCAGCAGTTCCTCAAAATCTTTTTCATGTAATGGAGATTTATATTCCAGTCCGACTATTTCTTTTTCTTCTGCAATGGAATTGTAGTATCGTTGAAACACCGGTATAATTTTCTTAATAAAATCATGACGCTTCAGGTAGATTTCGTTCCCGGGGATAGTCAATTGACTATCCCATAACTCCAGTTCGTCATAAAATGTTTCCCGTTTGAATTCGCTCTGTTTTAATAGTTTATTACGTTGCATCAGTGCCCGGTTATAACGGATTAACGCATGCAGATAGGATTTGTCATATAACGAAATGACAGTATCCAAAAACCGTCTCCGTTGTTCACTCCCCTCCAGTATCAGGCTGCTGTCAGCAGGTGAGATCATTACCACCGGGAGTAGCCCGATATGATCAGCCAAACGTTCGTAATCTTTGTTATTCCGTTTGAAGATTTTCTTTTTGTTAAAACGGACGCTGCAGAAAATCTTTTCGGTATTTCCGTTTTTTATAAATTCTCCCTGGATAACAAAAATATCTCTTCCATGTTGTATATTTTGCTGATCAATGCTGTTAAAAAAGCTTTTGGTCAGAGATAGATAATGGATAGCATCCAGTAAATTGGTTTTCCCAACGCCGTTGTCACCAACAAAACAATTGATTCTTGGGGAAAATAGCAGAGAAACCTCTAAATAATTCTTAAATTGTACTAAAGATAACTTATTGAGATACAGATTATCCATATATTTTATCCGATTCTTTGTCAACAAAAATATAAAAATATAACCAGTCCGTTTTATAAAAGAAACAAAACCATTACTTTTGCGGATATACAAATTGCAAGCACATGGTTAAGAAAGAGACAAAGAAAAAAATTAAAAAGACTGAAAAACAGGTTGAAGGTTTTGAAGAAGCTTTAACACGTACCGAACAATTTATTGAAGACAATCAAAAGGTATTAACGATTATTGTCGGTGTAATTATTGTCATTGTTGTGGGTTTTACTCTCTTTAAGAAGATGATTGTGCTGCCCAAAAACAAAGAAGCGCTGTCACAGATGTACGTTGCCGAGGATTATTTTGAAAAGGATTCATTTAATCTGGCTTTAAATGGTGATGGAAATAATCTTGGTTTTCTGGATATTATTGATCAGTATAAAATTACCAAAGCAGCCAATCTGGCCAAATATTATGCCGGAATATCTTTTCTTCATCTTGGACAATATGAAGATGCTATCCATTATCTATCTATCTTTCACAGCCATGATTTAATGATATCTGTTGTTGCGAAAGGAGCTATGGGGGATGCATATATGCAGCTCGGCGAAGAAGAAAAAGCCCTGGAGTATTACATAAAAGCATCCAAAAGTAGTAAAACGG
>CAYLJE010000048.1:0-12342 GCA_964383915.1 uncultured Rikenellaceae bacterium | reverse complement strand
CCGGAGAAGGTCTGAAAATTGGCATTGTGGTGTCGGATTGGAATAGCCGGATTACAAATGCCCTGACGGAGGGAGCTATGGAAACACTCTTAAAAAATGGCGTGTCAATAAAAGATATCCTGATTGAACATGTGCCCGGAAGTTTTGAACTTACACTGGGAGCTCAATGGATAGCCGAATATTCGGATGTAGAGGGGATACTATGCCTCGGTTGTGTGATTCAGGGCGAAACGCCTCATTTTAATTATATCTGTCAGGGTGTGACTGAGGGAATAACCCAACTGAATATTAAATACAATTTACCTTTTGTTTTCGGAGTTCTTACCACCCTTAACATGGAACAGGCCCTTGACAGGGCCGGCGGTAGTCATGGAAATAAAGGGGTGGAAGCTGCAGTCACGGTAATGAAGATGATAGGTGTAAAAAACAATCTTCTTTAATCAAAAATAAATGAAAGAGCGAAGAACCTATATATACGAAAATGTTTTCGTGCATTTCTAACGGGGAATTTTAAACAGATGAGAAAAAAAGAAATATGGACATTGCCTGCCCGTTTCCGGATCACTCTTGATAAGTACCCGCAGGCTGGGGCTTTGGCTTTCGCCGGCGAAAAACCAATGACCTACACAGAAGTAAATAAACATATTCGTGGTCTGATCGCCTTGCTGGAAAAAACAGGAATACAACCCGGAGACAGAGTGGGTTTATTAGGAACCAATATGCCACAATGGGCTATCAGTTACTTTGCCATTACTTTTATGGGGGCTGTAGCTGTGCCTTTATTGCCGGATTTTCATCCCGATGAAATTATCCATATCCTGGAACATTCCGGTGCAAAAGTCATGTTTGTGTCTGAAACACTGTTCCCTAAGGTGAAAGATAATCTTCCGGAGGGTATGTATTGTCTTATTGCCATGGAAGATGACCGGATACTCGTGGCTCCGGAACAAATATTCTCTTTTGATCCGGAGGCTGTCACTGAAAAGGATTATGTGGTTGATGAGGAAGATATGGCAGCTATCATTTATACCTCAGGAACCACCGGTAAATCTAAAGGAGTAATGCTTACGCATAAAAATCTTGTTTTTAATGCTTTAAAAAGTACAAATGTACATCCCATTGGTCCGGAGGACCGGTTTCTGTCCATTCTTCCACTTTCCCATACCTATGAAAATACCATCGGTTTGATTATTCCCATGGTCTCGGGTTCCTGCGTATATTACCTTAAAAAACCTCCCACACCGGCAGTGCTGATACCTGCTATGCAGAAAGTGAAACCCACACTCATGTTAACCGTTCCCCTGATCATAGAAAAAATATATAAAAAGCAAATTCTGCCGGCATTTACTAAGAATGGATTTGTCAGGAAGCTTTACAAAATTTCACCCACTCGAAAGATGTTAAATAAAATGGCCGGGAAAAAACTTATAAAAACTTTTGGGGGAGAATTGAATTTTTTTGGCATCGGCGGAGCTAAACTGAATAAGAAAGTAGAAGAATTCTTACTGGAAGCTCACTTTCCTTATGCTGTCGGATACGGTCTGACTGAAACATCCCCGCTGATTGCCGGATTTGGAACAAAGAACCAACGTTTGCAGTCAACAGGCCCTGCTATCGAAGGACTGGAGATAAAGATACACGATCCTGATCCTGAAACAGGCGAAGGAGAAATATGGGTGAGAGGCCCCAGTGTGATGAAAGGATATTATAAAGAACCGGAACTCACAAAAGAGGTTATCACCGGGGACGGATGGTTTAAAACAGGAGATCTGGGTATATTAGATAAAGACCGTTACCTCTTTATTAAAGGCAGATCGAAGAATGTGATTATCGGACCGGGAGGAGAGAATGTTTATCCTGAAGATATTGAGTCAGTGATCAATAATTTCTGGTTCGTAGATGAATCACTGGTGGTGGAGGAAAAAGGGAAATTGGTGGCCCTGGTCCATCTTAATGTTGAAGCAGTGGAGAAGAAATTTCTGGAGCTGAAAGAAAATGCTGCTGATTTTTATAACCGGAAGGTGGATAGTTTGCTGAAAGAAGTGAAAGAATATGTAAACAGCCGCGTAAACAGATTCTCAAGAGTTCAAACGGTCAAACAACATGACCCTTTTGTAAAGACAGCCACCAATAAAATCAAGAGATACCTGTATAATAAAGATGCAGGAAATAGAAAATCAAGGTAAAGAAAATATAAATAAACCTTACTGACCCTTCCTTACCGTTTCATCAAATCCCGGACGGATAAACTTACGGGCATCGGGAAATTCTTTTTCCGTTTTTATGCGAAGACTACCCAGCAGAATCATGATGTTCACAATGGTATCTTCCTCTTTTGGAAAGTAAACCAGTAATTTATTCCACGCTGCAAGTGACCGGTCTATGCCTAACAAGGCTACTTTAACAGAACCATTGGAATCATACAGAAACGAATCTTCGACAAATGTATCACTACGTTGTTTCCCCTGTAAACCCCGCTGTATCTTTACGTCAATCTGAAACATGTACCAGCGAACAACATCAATGGCTTCCCGGATGCCGGAAGTATTTGCAATGGCTGACACCTCATCCGGTTCTTCTGAAAATATACCTGTTTTGTATAATATATCTTGCATCTTATGAAACCATCCTTTCGTTATCTTGACGTAGGTGTTAGCCAGATGCGTTAATGGATGCTTTTTAGTGGCTTTAAGAATCTCAGCTTCTTTTTCTTCGTAAGTCTCATCAATAGACAGATTATCCGGATCAATCCCTTTTTCTTTCATCAGATCTTTAAGTAATTCAATCGTTTCGTCCAGTGTCTCAATTAAATCCTGCCAGAAAATCTCATTCTTCGACTCTTTCTCTTTGTCTTTAATGTGTTCCGGAGAATTTCTTTTTTGCATAGCATAGTTCAGACATTTGGAGGTAAAGGAACACCTTTCACACCAGCGATCGCAATAGTTGTAAATACCCGGGATGAAATCGGGGTTATTTGCCGGATTTTTCAGTTTAGTATTGCTGTTGTTTTCCATAAGCCCGATTTTATTTTTTCATGGCACCTGAAGCCACAGCCCGGTCATAGACAAGGGCAGCTACGGATAAAAAGAAAAGTATAAGTCCGATGTATCCAAACCACACAGGTTGTAAAGGGTAGGGTAGTAAATCCGACTGACGAAAAATAGAGGATAAAGCCAGAAATAACCAGGCGGTTCCGGGACCCCACCTGAGAACAAGAGCCACAGTAATTTTTAATATTGGGTTTTGATAAGATGATTTGATAGTAGGACCTGTAAAAAAAAACAGGATAGCCAGGAGTATGCCTGCTATGCCCCAGAGATATCTGGCTATTGGCAAGGTTAAGGTATGGATGTCATTAATCATGACCTGATTCCGTTTGTGTGTCTTTCAGATATAAAAGTAACGAATAAATAGATTGGAAGATCTCTTCACGTTGATTTTTTATCAACACATGGTATTGTTTTTTTTCTGCCCTTATCAGGATATTCCCCCGGGAGATGTTTGACTTTGCAATGGTGTATCCCGTTCGAAGAAGAGCTTTTCTTACCCAGGGTAATTCATCGGTATCCCCTGTAAGATTGACCGCAGTATGACACTGTCGTGGTGGAATATGCAACCCCTTATGGATATCATAGTGGATCCCCGTGTTTTTGAATAACGGGTTGAAAACTTCGTCACGCAGTAGCTCCTCAGGTGTTCCTTCATATGCTCTCTGAGGGTATAACAGCCAGATTTTATCTGCAATCTCAAGAATAAACGCCAGATCGTGAGATGAGAAAATAAAGAGCTTGTGTTGTTCCCCGGAGATCTTACGCATAAGTTGCAGTACTTCAAATCGATTGGGGATATCCAGGAAAGCAGTAGGCTCATCCAGGATCACCAGGGGAGTGTCCTGAGCAAGCGCACGGGCTATTAGGGCACGTTGCCTTTCTCCGTCAGATAATTCTCCCAGAAGCCTGTCTTTCAGTGAAACAAGGTTCACCCCTTCCAGAGCCCGGTATATCTTTTCCATATCTTCTCTTTGGAGATGGCCGCCCCAATGGGTATAGGGATACCGGGCCATGGCGACTACCTCAAAGACGCTGAGCTGACGGACAGGAGGCTGACCTGTGGGTACAAAGCTGCATATCCGGGCAAATACTTTATGAGGGAATTCATCCCAGCGTTTTTTATTGATATAAATGCTGCCGCCCAAGGCGTTCTGTTGCCGGGCCAGGGTACGTAACAAAGTACTTTTCCCCACGCCATTGGGCCCTACGACAACCACCATCTCCCCCGGAGAAGCTGAAAAATTCAATGCTTTGGACAGTATATGATGTGTATGCTGCCTGCTTTTATATCCGATGAGTAATTGCTCCAGCTTGATCATGTAATGCATTCATTCGTTACATTAAAGAAGATAGCTTGCGCCGTTGCAAAATCATCCAGATGATGATGGGTACGCCCAGAATGGCAGTGACCGAGTTGATAGGTAATACCCCATGGCGACCAGGCAGATGAGAGAGTATGTCTCCCAACAACAACAGATTACCCCCGATAAGGATGGTCGCAGGGAAAATTTTGCGTATATTGGAGGTGCGCAACATCACCCGCGCAATGTGAGGGACCACAATGCCTACAAATCCGATGGGACCACAAAAAGCTGTTACTGAACCTGCCAGGATGCCCGTAACCAGGAAAATAAACAGACGCGTGCGCTGAATACGCATACCTACACTACGTGCATAACGCTCTCCCATGAGCATGATATTCAGATCTTTGCCCAGGAAAGCGGTGAATAGTACGCCCCCAAGAACCAAAAAGGTTAGTATCCATATCTGTACGCCTGACACATTCGCCAGACTACCCATGGTCCAGATGATAAAAACCTTCAGCATGGACTCACTGCTGAAGTATTGCAGGATAGCAACCAGTGCCGTGACAGCACTGCCAAACATAATTCCCAGGATCAGAATGGTCATAATATCCCGTACACGCAGAGAGACAGCCATGATCAGTAAAAGTACACCGATGGCCCCGGCAATAGCTGCCATGACGATGGATCCGTTGGCCAGCAGCGTGCCGGCACCGAATGAAACAAACGAAGAAAATCCCAGCACCAGAAGAGCTACACCTAAACTGGCACCGGCACTGATGCCCAGAACATATGGCCCGGCCAAAGGATTCCGAAAAGTGGTCTGCATTAATAATCCGCTTACAGAGAGTGCAATGCCCGCAAGAATAGCTGTCCACATACGTGGAAGACGGAAACGGTAAAGAATCGTCTGATACTCCCTGCCGGCTGCAGCAGGATGAAAAAGTACCTGTGTGACCTCTCTGAAAGAGATATGGGTGGAACCTATGTAAAGATCAGTCAGGGCCAGCAGGATGAGTAACAGGCCCGTCACAATGAAAAAGAGGAGAGATGATCTCTTTGTTGTTTCTTCCATCGGGACTGATCATTTTATTTTAAATGCCGGTAGTAAATCATCTTGTAACCAGGTGTTCGTTCCGGATGAAAGATATGTTTCATGTCCGCAACGATGATATCCGGATGTATCACGCCGCTTTCCCAGTAGTCATTGCCTCCATACCTGCTCAGCCGGGCGTTGTTGTTATATACCTGGTGTGTTTTTACCGGATTGAATAGTCCCAGCCGCTTATCAGTGCTTAGGATATTCTGTACAGAGGTGGCAATCCCACAGTTAATCCATATATCAGCCCGGCTTGCTTTCCGGTAAACTTTTTCAATATCCATAGGGATGGCATCGGCAGTACGCAGATTTTGCCATACATAGGTGCCGCCTGCATCCCTGATAAAAGAGGCAAGCAGCGAGCTGCCGCCCGAAACATACCATACTTCTTTCCAGGGAAGTCCTGTCATGACAAGGGGAGAAGTGTTTTTGCTTTTTATTTTATATCTGGCCTGGTTATATTTTACAACCAGGGAATCGAACCAGCTAACCGCCCTTTTTTCTTTCCCGAAAAAGGCAGCCATAAACTTGATCCATTCGGCTCTGCCCAACGGGGTTTCTTCCAGGTAATCTCCGACGATGGCAGAAGGAATATTCAGGGACAACAACCGATTGACGGTAGCCGTAACCTCCGGTCCGACGCCATAGAGAAAAACCAGGTCGGGATGTAACCGGACGATTAACTCATAATCCATATTTTTATCATAGCCGATATCGGAAATTTCTTTCGTTTTTAGTTTTTGTCGTATCACCGGGTTGTTGATCAGGCCTTTTCCTGAGATGGCAACAATACTGTTTAGCTCTCCTAATTGTCCCAGGAAAGCAATATGAGTAGTAGAAGTACAAATGACCCGTTTAATCTTTTTCCGAATACGTATGAGATGGGAATCGTTGCTTACGCGGGTGTCCGGAAAGTTACCGATGAAATAACGATACTGTTGTATCTGCTTTCCCTGCCAGGGCTTCAGGACATCTGTGCGGATAAGGAGGCCGGCAGTATCCAGCCTGAAACCTTGTGCGTAACGGATTGTTACAGGTTGGATGTTTTTTTCTGATTCTCCCAATATTGACTGGCGTCTCCGGCATCCGGAGAATAGGAGAAGGGAAACAAAAAGGTTCAGACTGAGAAAATATACAATACTTCTGTAGAGAAACATAACATTAATTACTAATGATCAATAACAAGCTTATTTCGGAATAAATTCTCCGGAGTTTCCAGCGTAATCAGATATATTCCTTTCTTCAGATCCGGCAGGGGCAGCGTTATTTGCCCGGTGGACAGAGGGATTTTTCGTTCATACAATGCCTTCCCCGTAAGATCATAGATATGTAATGTTCCTGTGATTTTATCTCCCGTCGGGACAGATAATGTAATGTTCTCTTTGGCCGGGTTGGGAAAAATATTCAGGTGTCCGTAAGTTTCTTTTGTCGTTGGGCTCCTGACGGATATTGCAGAAATCTCTCCACAGAGGACCGCTTCTATTGCCAGGGATGTATAGAGGTTCGGGCCGGGAGTGCCACTATAAGAAGTCCATACATCTTTCTCAAAATAAAAGGCCGTATTTTGTCCGTAGTTTGATCTGTCTTCTACCTGAAAGATGGCAAACTGGTCTGTCAGAGAATCGGGGCTTGGGTTGTCATAATAGATCTCAATACCCGCGAAAAAATTGCCGTTAACCGTAACAATAGTATCAAAATCAATGAAATTCCAGACAGAATCCTGGAAAAAACTCATGGGCACATCTTTTGAAACAATCAAAGTCTCAGGTTTTTGTGATCCTGACCATACCTTAACGGTAACCTTATCAGAAAGACTATCATACTTTACAATAGCGGGCATGATATAAATACCGGTCATAGAAAATAGCCCGGAATTGGTAAACTGTTCAGCATATTCTGTTATATGGCCTTCGTTATGACCGGTCCAGTATCCGGCATCAGTACTGCTGCCATAATCATATAGTCTTAACTTTTCCCCTTCTGTAATGTTTGTCAGCGTATCACAGGTTTTTTTTGCGGCAAAATAAGGATCGAAGCCACTATAAAGAAGGTAACCGAAATCTTTAGGGTCCAGCCAGACTTTAAGCTGTCTTGCAGAGTCAGCATAGGCATCCCATAAAAAAGAGAGTTTCTGAAAATAATCATTGACTGAGTTGCCACAATGGGCATCTCCTCCCGAGAGTGTGCCAACCACGCGTTGACTTGAATTAAAGAGGGGCGCTCCTGAAGAACCGGGCTCGGTTGTTCCTTTGTCCCATTGTAGTACCTTCCAGAATGAATTTTTATCATAATCATCATAATCCGATGTGACCGGCGGGTCATCATCGATAGAAATTTTTTTCACGTCTCCGTTCGGATGATGAATGGTGACGGTGTTTGACGGCTGTGATCCGGTGTGATCCCATCCGGCGTAATAAGGATAGTAAGTGAAAGGAGGTATTTTACTCATCTGCACCAATGTGAAGTCCAGATTACTTGTGGTAGCTTTCAGGGTGGCACCGGAAATACTTTTTATTACTGAACCGTCTGGCCCATTACAATAAGGGCTCTCATAACCAAACACAAAAATAGCATTGGCAGCATCTGCCGAGTCTGCAATGCAATGTGCCGCTGTTAAAATATAAGGAGTGGCATCGTTAATGGCGGTATTCATTAATGTTCCCGTACATAATTCGTTGTTATTCACAAGAATACGAACTACAGCATTTTTTTTGATCTGCCAGTTATCTCCTTCCGGACAATGAATATCCACGTTACAGGGACCTGATGCACCATAAAAACGATCTTTACTTTTTCCCTGCCTGAAAATGTCCCGGTAGCCGATTCCAGCTTCTCCAATGGATAATTTTCCACGTGTTGAATGTGTCGCTGGCACCTGGTATTCTATGATCAGAGATTCCCCGGGCACCGGCTGAACTGCCAGAGACCCCCAAGGCTTGTTATTATCTGCTGTAAATGCTCCCAGAACAGTGTGCCCACCAGCTGGCGGATCATAAATAAATACTTTTTCTCCTTTTTCTATCTTGAATAAATTAAAGGTGACACTCATAGAATAAGCTCCTTTATACTTGATGCCTACACGCCATACCCTTGTTCCGTCATTGCTGGTTTCCCATTTCCCCGCGTTTGAAGGAGTAAGGTATATCCTGACCGGCTCAGCGAAACCCAAAGGGGCGTGTTTGTCCGGAGGGTGTTCTATGGCCAGTTCGTCAAAGCTGGGAAGAGAACCGGTAAGGTCAATAAAAGATACCGGCTTCATTACGGATATTGGAAGAGGAGCTCCTCCGTGACTAACCTGTGAAAATACGGCGGGAAGAGAATAAATGCCGGGGAAACAGGCAAACAAAATTATTTTGGTAATAAATCTCATAAACAATCATTTTTTATCCGGATAATTAAGAACAGGTATCCGGTTTGAATTGTTCTGCTTTTTCTAAAAAATGCAAATTAAGATTTTCTTTTTAAATAGTCAGTCATATAAAGTGTTTTGCCGCAGCTTTGTTTTATGTCCCCTGGAATAGAATCATTGTTCATTAAAATAAACCCCGTTGGGTGCAATGCCGGTTTGTACCGAGTCCATGAGAGAGCCGTCAGGTGTGTACCTCATCAATAAACCGGAAGAGCTGAACCCTTTGGCGTCGAGGGCATAAAGGATGCCGGTGGCAGGATCGATATCCAACCCATAGAATTTTCCCGGGATCAACGGAGTAGCCGGGACATCCTGCGCGTCAATACTCATGTTGTAGATCCCGTCATGTTCCACAAAGTAAAGGGTCCTTCCATGGTCCCCGATAGCCAGGCGGATTGGATTGAAATAATCACCTTTCTGTCCAATGATAAAACTCTTGGCCACTTCCTGGCTGTTTGTGGAAATCTTTTCCAGTTTGGAGTCGGTCTCCGATAGCGGAACCCAGTTTTGATCATATACTACGTTTCCTTTACATAATACCCAGATATCCCCGTTGGCATCCTTATCCATATCAACGGGATTATCTCCCGTAATGATATTCTTCACCACCTTGCGGGTTATTAGGTCGATGACACTGACTGTGCTGTCGTGTGACCAGCCTCCACTGTTGGCCACATAAAGATTATCACTGGTAAGTACCATGGTTTCCGGGCCATAACCGACTGTAATCGAGTCGGTTATGGATAGACTGGAAAGATCAAGGACGTAAACTTTGCCGGCAAAGGAACCATTGGTAAGAAAAACTTCGTTATTGCCGGCCCCCAACGCATATCTGGGATAGTCACAACCGGTAATAGTCCCCAATGAGACAAAAGTCTTCATATCTACAACCTCTACTTTGGCCGAATGGTTTACCACAATCAGGCCTTTATCACCGGCTACACAAAATGATTGAACGATGTCCCCGAGTTCTCTCCTGTTAACAGACGAGAAAATATTATTGATAATATAAGATGAATCCAGATCGATATAACTGATGGATCCGTTGTTATTATTGAAACTTCCCTCGTTAACGACATATGCTCCATACAGGAACCCGGTATCTTCCGGCTCTGTTTTTGTTTTGTTGCAGGAAATAAACATCGTAATGATGCTTATGAATGTTAGTAAAATTAGTAGATTCCGTTTCATGATTTCATGATTTTAAAAATGAATAAAATGATTTAATGTTTATTTGTTTGAAAGGTGATGCGTGCTTTCAGATAATAAGCCCTCCCGGGCATAGGGTAAGACCGGATGACCTGATAGTTGGCGTCAGTGATATTTTTTATGACAAACCGGAGGTCATAGATTAAAAGGCGGGTTCTTGTTTTGGCACCAAAAATAATATCCGTCAGAGCAAAAGAATTCATCTTGTAAACCGGATTGTTGTCAGCGGTGGTAAACCTTGCACCTGTAAAATTTTCATAGAAACCCGTATAGATTATTCCGTAGTCGATGCGCAGGATAGCAGAAGCCGTGTGGGGCGGAACATACCTGCTTCGATAATGTCCTTGAGGCAGGGACTGGTTCTCAAGAACGTTAGAGACAGTGTAAGAATAATTCATTACAAGGGAAGCGGAAAACTTATCTTTTCTCCAGGAGCCATGTAAACTGTTTTCCAGACCGTAAGACCATATTTTTTCAACATTTTCAGGATGCCAGTATCCGGTTCCGGGCATCCACTGAATCTGGTCATACAATAAGTTGGAGAACCCATCAAGCTGCCAGCGGAACGACCAGGGCTTGGCCGCAAGGTTTCGTTTTCCGGAATGTAAGTCCAGGCCTCCGGTAATACCCCATCCGTGTTCGGGCTGCAGTGAGAGATTGCCGCCGGGGGTCCAATATTTATCATTTAGTGTAGGGAGCCGGAATTTAGTGGCATAGTTAAAGTGAAAAGAGAGTCTGTCCGGCTGCAGGATGTATCTTATGCCGGCATCTACCTGGGGTAACGGATTACGGTATGGATTGAAATTCTGACGCATAGTCAGTGAAGCCAGAAAATACTCCTTCCGGTATTTCATGCCACCATATAAGTCGAGACTGTAATCGTGGATATTTTTATCGTACGCTGTAACTTTTGCCGTTGCTGCAGATGAAGCAATGCCTGCATCCAGTTTCCAGTGTCTGCCGGAGGCATGACGGAAATATATATCTGTCATGAAATGACTGGTGTGAAACCGTGAATCAATGGTATAGCCTGACACATCGGGGGAGACTTTGTCTGTAAAACGCATATTGTCTGAAAACCATGCACCACGTGCCGAAAAAGATGATTGTCTCCAGCGTTTTTCAATGACCATATATACACGCATGCTGCTGTCACGTTGCTCCTGGTTGTTGGCACTGTAAGATCCCATAATGGAAGGAATCTCTTTTCTCTTTTTCTGAATCCAGAAACCGCTCTGCAGATATATGTTATTCCTGAATCTCGCGGAAAGCGTATGAATGAACCCGGCATATTGGGCTCGGTTGTGCCTGGCAATGCCTGTAGGAGACCCGTATTTAAAATCATCCTTGTATGAAAAATTATTGAGCGCATCCTGATAAAAAAAACTCGATCTGCTTTGAATTTTATCATTCCCGGCCTGCAATAGTATGTGCCCTCCATAGGTGCCAAAGCTGCCTCCGTCCAGCCCGGAGGAAATAAACATCCCCCTTCCCCAGACCGGTTTATTATCCAGGTTGATGGCTCCACCGGCAGAGCCACTGCCATATAATGACCCGGAGGCCCCGGGAATAAGCATGATCTGTTCAAACATACCTGAATAAATTTGAGACAGATCGGCAATGCCCGATGTCAGAGAATTGATGGGAAATCCGTTCCAGTTGATTTGTGTCTGATTGGTATGGCTGCCCCGGAAAGAAAGGGTGGTTAAAGAACCTGCAGAACCATATTGCATCAGGTTGACCGGTAACATCCGTTGCAGTAATTCTCCCAGTGTTTCATCCCCCGAAGGTAAGACCAGCGAGGAATCGAGGGAAATAACCCTTTTATCTTCTTTATAATATTGTGTACGGAGGGCATATACTGTTACGCTGGAGATATTTACAAGCGTGTCCGGCTCCGAAGCTTTTACAAAAAAAGACCCCGAAGCAAAAATAACCAGAAATAAAATAAATCTCAGACCTGCTTTTTTCATGCTCTTTTAAGTTACATGTTTTACCCGAACAATTCACTTAAGACGACCAGGGCAGGTCTTCTGACTTACTCCATTCCGGACGCCTTCCCACCTCTGATTTTACAGGCAGTGGCCAGATGGTCCGAAATTCTCCGGAGATCACAGCAGCGGGTACTGTCCAGGATTTTCCCCCGAGGGGAGCACCTGATTCCCTTTTATCCGCCGGTAGGAAAACCGGCAGATACCCCAACCGTTGCAAAGGTAAATATTTTTTTCTGCCGGAAAAAATATTTATTGATGGTATATTTTTATATTTGCT